>JAEZBH010000344.1 GCA_023427285.1 Pseudomonadota bacterium | reverse complement strand
CGCCAGCAGTGCCGCCCCCAGCGCCGTCGTTTCGATGATGAGGGGGCGCTCCACTGTCAGGTCCAGCATGTCGGCCAGATCCTGCGCCATCCAGTCGTTGTGCGCCATGCCGCCGTCGATGCGCATGAGGCCGGGCACAACGCCATCCTGACGGAATGCCGTCATCAGATCGTGGGTCTGGTAGCTCATTGCCTCAAGGCAGGCTCTGACGATATGGGCGCGGGTTGCCTTGAAACTGAGGCCGGTGAGTGACGCGCGGGCCTCGGGCTGCCAGTAGGGCGCACCCATCCCCACGAACGCGGGCACCAGATAGACGCCCTCCGTCGAGGAGACCGAGCGGGCCAGGTCTTCCGTCTCTCCGGCGGCAATCACCAGCCCCACCTGATCGCGCAGCCATTTGACCGCACTGCCCGCAACAAAGATGCTGCCCTCCAGCGCATAGGCCGCCTTGCCGCCAAGACGCCAGGCAACGGTGCCGAGCAGCCGATGCTGCGAGAGGCGCGGCGTCTCGCCCACATGGGCCAGCACGAACGCGCCTGTGCCGTAGGTCGCCTTGATCGCGCCCGGCGTCACGCACGCCTGCCCGATAGAGGCGGCCTGCTGATCGCCCGCCATGCCGGTAATCGGAATGGCGCGCCCGAACAGCTCCGGCAGCGTGTGGCCGAATACGCCCGCGCTGTCCGTAATCTCGGGCAAAATGGCCGTGGGCACGCCAAACAGCTCGCACAGGTCATCGCGCCACTGGCAGGTGCCTAAATCCATCAGTTGGGTGCGGGAGGCGTTGGTTGCGTCCGTGATGTGCAGCCCGCCGGTCAGGCGGAAGACCAGATAGCTGTCCACCGTCCCGCAAGCGAGGCGATTGGATGCCAGCAGTTCCTTCAGTTCCGGGCGGTGCTTCAGCGCCCAGCCCAGCTTGGTGGCCGAGAAGTACGGATCAATCGGCAGACCCGTTGCCTCGGTAATCATCGGGCCATGGCCAGCGGCCTCAAGCGCGGTGCAGGTCTCGGCGGTACGCCGGTCCTGCCAGACAATGGCGGGGCCAACCGGCTCGCCCGTCGTCTTGTCCCAGAACACCACCGTCTCGCGCTGGTTGGTGATGCCGAGCGCGGCAATGCGCCCTGCCCCGCCTGCCTCGGCAATGGCCGCTCTGGCAGCGGCCAGCGTTTCGGCCCAGATTTCCTTTGGATTGTGCTCAACCCAGCCCGGCTTCGGGTAGTGCTGGATCAGCGGGCGGGCGGCGGTGGCAATTACAGCGCCCGTCAGGTCGAAGACCATCGCGCGGGTGGAGGTGGTGCCTTCATCAAGGGAGAGCAGAAAATCGGTCATCTCAGGAATGTAGCGGTCCTGCCGAAACGGGCAACGGCTGTGTTTCTCTTGGTATAATTGTTAGTTTATAACAACAGCTTGTCTAAACTCCCTCACGTTTCGTTTCGCCGCTTGGCGGCTCATGAAGCAACGTCCGGGCGGCACATGCGCCCGACAGATGGCGCGTAGAATCAGAAACGCCCGGAAGGCTGGCCCCCGGGCGTTTCATCGTTTCAGTCGGCAAGGCCGCCCGGCTTAGTCGGGCAGAACCACGCGGATGGAGAGTTCGCGCAGCTGGCGCTGGGTCACTTCCGACGGCGCGTTCATCATCAGGTCTTCCGCCTTCTGGTTCATCGGGAACACGATGACCTCGCGGATGTTCGGCTCGTCGGCCAGCAGCATGACGATACGGTCAACGCCCGGTGCCGAGCCGCCGTGCGGCGGTGCGCCCAGCTTGAAGGCGTTGATCATGCCGCCGAACTGGGAGTCGACGTCTTCCTGGGTGTACCCGGCGATTTCGAACGCCTTGTACATGATCTCCGGCTTGTGGTTCCGGATCGCGCCCGAGGACAGCTCGATGCCGTTGCAGACGATGTCGTACTGGTAAGCCAGAATATCGAGCGGGTTCTTGGTCTCCAGCGCTTCCATCTCGCCTTGCGGCATCGAGAACGGGTTGTGCGAGAAGATGACCTTCTTTTCCTGCTCGTCGTACTCGAACATCGGGAAATCGACGATCCAGCAGAACTCGAAGCGGTTCTGGTCGATGAGGCCGAGTTCGGTGCCGACGCGGGTGCGGGCAAGGCCCGCCAGCTTGGCAGCGCCAGCTTCCTTGTCGCAGGCGAAGAACACACCGTCGTTGGGGCCAAGGCCAAGCTGGGCGACCAGCTGGGCAACGCGCTCCTCGCCGATGTTCTTGGCGATCGGGCCACCGGCCACGCCGTCCTTGAAGTTGATGTAGCCAAGGCCTGCATAGCCTTCCTGACGGGCCCAGTCGTTGGTGCCGTCAAAGAAGCTGCGAGGGCGAAGACCTGCTTCCGGTGCCGGAATGGCGCGCACGACAGCGCCGCCCTCGATCGAGCGGGCGAAGATGCCAAAGCCCGAGCCGCGGAAGATTTCGGTCACGTCCTGAATGACGATCGGGTTGCGCAGGTCCGGCTTGTCGTTGCCGTACTTCAGCATCGATTCCTTGTAGGGAATGCGCTTGAACGGATACGGGCTGACCGTGCGGCCGTCGGCGAACTCTTCGAACACGCCGTGCAGCACCGGCTCGATGGCCGCGAACACGTCTTCCTGCGTCACGAAGCTCATCTCGAAGTCGAGCTGGTAGAACTCGCCCGGCGAGCGGTCGGCGCGGGCGTCTTCGTCGCGGAAGCAGGGCGCGATCTGGAAGTAGCGGTCGAAACCGGCCACCATCAGCAGCTGCTTGAACATCTGCGGCGCCTGTGGCAGCGCATAGAACTTGCCGGGGTGCAGACGGCTCGGCACCAGGAAGTCGCGTGCGCCCTCCGGGCTGGAAGCGGTCAGGATCGGGGTCTGGAACTCCTGGAAGCCCTGATCGATCATGCGGCGGCGGAGCGACGAGATCACGTTCGAGCGCAGCAGGATGTTCTTGTGCAGACGCTCGCGGCGCAGGTCGAGGAAGCGGTAGCGCAGGCGGATGTCTTCCGGATACTCCGAATCACCGAACACCGGCATCGGCAGCTCGTTGGCGGCGGAGAGAACATCGACGCTCTCTGCCTTCACCTCGATCCGGCCCGTCGGCAGGTTCTCGTTCACGGTCTCCGCCGTGCGGGCGACCACCTTGCCATCGACGCGAATCACGGACTCAGAGCGCAGGTGCTCGGCGTTCTTGAAGGCCGCTGAGTCGACATCGACGACGATCTGGGTCAGGCCGTAGTGGTCGCGCAGGTCGATGAACAGCAGATTGCCGTGATCGCGCTTGCGGTGGACCCAGCCCGACAGGCGGACCGTTTCGCCGACATTGGTTTCGCGGAGAGCTCCGCAGGTATGGGTGCGATAGGCGTGCATGGCAAAAACTCGGTTGTAACCGGAAAAAAATGCGTTCGCGGACACACACAGCTTCACGCCCCGTTTGTCAAGGCGCTGCAAGCTGCTACAGCAACACCATGAAAGAATATGTACTCGTCACCACAACGGAAGACCTGTCGGCGCTGTGCGCCCGACTGGCCGATCAGCCTTTCATCGCGCTTGATACCGAGTTCATGCGCGAGAACAGTTACTATCCTGACCTGTGCCTGATTCAGGTGGCCAGCGTCGATGAAGCCGCCATCATCGACACCAAGTCATCGAAGCTGTCGCTGGAGCCCCTGTTCGCGCTTCTCCTCAATGAGAACGTCTTGAAGGTGGTGCATGCGGGCGGTCAGGACATGGAGATCTTCTTCGGCCTGATGGGCCGGATCCCGGCTCCGCTGTTCGATACCCAGATCGCCGCCATGGCGCTGGGCTATGGCGAGCAGGTTGGTTACCAGCAGCTTATCGAGCAGACGCTGGGCGTTCACCTGAACAAGGGCGCGCGCTTCACCGACTGGAGCCGCCGCCCCCTCGAACAGCGCCAGCTCGACTATGCCGTCGGCGACGTGACCTATCTGGTCAAGGCCTTCACCAAGCTGCTCGACCGCCTGAAGGAAACCGGGCGCGGCGAATGGCTGGATGAAGAAATGGCCCGGCTCATGGACCCGGCCACCTACACCATCGAGCCCGACCAGATGTGGCGGCGCATCAAGCTGCCCAACCGCAACGCCGAGGTGCTGGGCCGCCTGAAGGCGCTGGCGGCATGGCGCGAGCGCGAAGCGCAAAGCAAGAACCTGCCCCGCGCCCGTCTGGTGAAAGACGAGACGCTGACCGATCTTGCCCTCAATCCGCCGCGCGATCAGGCGGCGCTGGCCCGCGTGCGCGGTCTGCCCCCCAGCTGGGGCCAGAACGATATCGGCGCGCGCCTGCTCGGCGTGATTGCCAACGCCGCGCCGATGCCGGCCGAGGAAATCCCGGTGCGCGAGCGCGTCAATGCGCTGGGCCGTCAGGCCTCGCTCATCGCAGACCTGCTCAAGCTGCTGCTCAAGATCCGCTGCGAGGAATCGAGCATCGCCCCGAAGCTCGTCTGCCGTGCTGACGAGCTGGAAGCCCTTGCAGGCGGCCAGCGCGAGGGCCTCGCCATCCTCTCCGGCTGGCGCTTCGAGCACTTCGGCAAGGACGCGCTGGCCATGGTCGAGGGC
>JAEZBH010000283.1 GCA_023427285.1 Pseudomonadota bacterium | reverse complement strand
TCGCTACGCAGCGCGTCGATCGGGTTGAGATGAGCGGCGCGGCGGGCAGGGAAGAAACCGAACACGATCCCGGTGAGCGCCGCGGCCGCGAGCGCCATCAGGATCGCGTCGGGTGAGACGAGGATCGGCCAGCTCGCGGAGACAGCGACGACGGTTGCAGCCGTCACGCCGATCGCGACGCCGATGATGCCGCCGAGCATGCACAGCATCACGGCTTCGACCAGGAACTGCAGCAGGATGTCACGACGCCGTCCGCCAACGGCCATCCTCAGTCCGATTTCACGCGTGCGCTCGGTCACGGACACCAGCATGATGTTCATGATGCCGATGCCGCCGACCACGAGCGCGACGGAGGCGATGGCACCCAGCAGCGCGGTCATGGTGCGGGTGGTGGCGGTGCGCAGCGCCATCATCTCGGTCAGGTTGCCGATGCGCACGGGGGAATCCGCGCTCTCGGGCGTGCGCTTGCGCTCGCGCATCAGGTCTTCAACCTGCCCCTGCACGCTGGCCATGATCTGCTGCGAGGAGGTTTTCAGGAAGATGGCGTGAACCTCGCCTGCAATGCGGTCGCCGCTGCCCATCAGGCGCGACTGGGCGGTCTTCAGCGGCACGATGAGCACATTGTCTTCGTCCTGCTGGCCGCTGCCGCTGCCCTTGGAGGCGAGCACGCCGATGACCTGCATGGGCGTGCGGTTGACGCGGATGGTGGAGCCGACCGCGCCGCCGCTCGGGAACAACTCCCGACGCACGGACTCGCCGATCAATACCACCTTGGCGGCGCTGCGCTCTTCCAGCGGCTGGAACTGGCGGCCCTCGGCCACCACCCAGTTGCGGGCGATGAGATAATCGTTGTTGGTGCCGTAAAGCTGGGATTCCCAGTTTTTGCCGCCGGTGACGATCTGGCCGGAGCCGAAGCGCACGGGCGCGGCGGCCTCCACGCCCGAGATGCGTTTCTTGATCGCCTCGGCATCGCGGTCGAGCAGGGGCATGGCGCTGTCGGCGCTGCGCACCGGGCCGCGCCCGCCAGAGGGGAAGATCATCATGAGGTTGGTGCCCATGGCGCGGATTTCGCTGTCGATCTTGTCGCGCGCGCCCTGGCCGATGGAGACCATGGTGATGACCGACGCCACGCCGATGATGATGCCGAGCATGGTGAGCACGCTGCGCATCTTGTGCGCATTGAGCGAGGTGATGGCCAGCTGGAGGGAAGGGATCAGTCGCATGTGGTCTGTCCTCAGGCGGCGTTCAGAGGCCGCCAGATGTCGGTGTTGGGCGTGTCGCTCTCAACCTGGCCGTCGCGCATGCGGATGATGCGGGTGCCCGCATGGGCCACGCGCTCGTCGTGCGTCACCAGAACGACGGTCAGGCCCGCCGCGTTCAGGTCCTGAAACAGGGTGATGATCTCCGCGCCCGTGCGGCTGTCGAGCGCGCCGGTCGGCTCATCCGCCAGCAGGAGCAGCGGATCGTTCACCAGCGCCCTGGCAATCGCCACGCGCTGCTGCTGCCCGCCTGACATCTCCGAGGGCAGGTGGTGCATGCGGTTGGCAAGCTGCACCCGCTCAAGGCAGCGGCGGGCGCGCGTCTCGCCATCGTTTACCGGATCGCGCCGGTAGATCAGCGGCATGGCAACGTTCTGCGCCGCCGTCATGCGGGGCAGCAGGTGAAACTGCTGGAACACGAAGCCGATGGTGCGGCCCCGCAGTTCGGCCAGTTCAGCCGGGCTTGCCTTGCGCAGCACGGTGTCGCCGATGGTGATGGAGCCTTCCGTTGGCGTATCGAGCGCGCCGATCAGGTTCATGAGCGTGGACTTGCCCGAGCCGCTCGGCCCCATGATCGAGACGAACTCGCCGCGCCGGATGGTGAGCGACACGTTCTGAAGGGCGTTGACCGTCTCCTCGCCCATGCGGAACCGCTTGGAGAGGTTCTCGCAGATGATGATCGGCTCGGCCTCCTGGGCAGGAGACGTGGCAGGGTGGCTTGTCATGACGGGGTGCTTTCGCCGATGATGACCTTGTCGCCCTCCTTGAGCGGACCGCCGACGACAGAGACTTCCTCATCCGTGCGCACGCCGATGGCAACCGGCTTCTGCTCCGGCTGGCCCTTGGGGCCAAGCACCCAGACCATGCCGCGCTGGCCCTTGGGCAGGTTCTCCATGCCCGGCGGCGGGGCGGCAGTTTCTGCTTTCGGCTTCTCGGCGGCAGGGCGACGACCCATGCCCGGCGGGCCGAAGCCGCCGCCCGGCGGCATGTTGCGCGCTTCCTCCGCCGCAATGGCCGCAGGCTTGTAGCTGAGGGCCATGACCGGCAGTTTCAGCGCGTCCCGCACTTCGCCAAGGAAAATGGTGGCGTTGGCGGTCATGTTGGGCAGCAGCTTGCCCTCCTTGTTGGGCGCGGTGATGATGACGGTGTAGGTGACAACGCCCGTGTTGGCGCTGGTCTTCTCCGCATCGGCCTCGCCGCTGGCGAGGCGCACTTCCTTCACCTCGCCCTCGAAGGTGCGGTCGGGGTAGGCGTCCACGGTGAACTCGGCCCGCTGGCCGGGGGCAACAGCGCCGATGTCGGCTTCATCGACCGCCGCCTCCACCTGCATCTCGGCAAGATCCTCAGCAATGGTGAACAGCGTGGGGGTCTGGAAGCTGGCGGCAACCGTCTGGCCGATGTTGATGGCGCGGCTGATGACGATGCCATCGACCGGGGCGCGGATGTAGGTGCGCGACAGGTCGATGCGCGCCTGATTGAGGTTGGCTCTGGCCTGCAACAGGTTGGCTTCGGCCAGCTTGACGGCGGCGCGGGCCCTGGCCAGCGCGGCCTCGGCGGTTTCGGTGCCGCGAGCCGAATACCATCCGCTGGTGGAGAGCTTGCGCTTGGTCTCGAA
>JAEZBH010000095.1 GCA_023427285.1 Pseudomonadota bacterium | reverse complement strand
CCGGGCGACCGCACGCCGCTGGTGTGGAAGGGCGAGACCATCGCCATAGTGCTGCGCACCCGCCGCAGAGCCCGCCCGCTGTACATCTCCACAGGTCACCGCATTTCGCTGGAGACGGCGGTGGAGTGGGTGATGCGCGCCGCACGCGGCTATCGCCTGCCCGAGCCGACCCGGCTGGCGCACGCGGCGGCCAACGCCCAGCGCCGCCGTCAGCCGGAATCTGGAGGCGAGGCAGAGCCAATCGCTTTATTTAACCCGGATGTCACGAAACTGTAATTTCGGGGAACGAACATAAGGATCACGTCGTTCAGAACACGTAATTTGCAAACTCCAATTGAGGTGCGGCATGAAAAAGACTCTTATTTTCGCCCCGCTGATTGTCCTTGCAGGAACTTTCCCTGCAATCGCCCAGACCACCACGCAGACCACAACGACCCAATCCACCCCCCCGGCGGCTGCCTCTTCCACCGCCCCGGCGGCTGGCTCTTCCACCGGACAGGGCGGCAGCAATACGCTCACCGGCTCCTATCTGCGCGAAGTCGATGACAGTGAAACGCTGGTTGGCCCCGGCAACATGAGCGTGCAGCAGATGGAAAACGCCACCATTTACGATGCCAAAGGCAAGCCCATTGGCGAGGTGGAGGAGGTCATTGCCAACAACAAAGGGCAGATCGTGGCCGTCACCGCAGAAGTGGGCACATATTTCGGCCTGGGCGACAAGGAGGTTCTTATCTCCATAACCGACCTGACCCCGAAGAACGGCCAGTTCGTGACGGATTTGACCCTCGAACAGGTGAAGGCCCTGCCCACCTGGGACGACGATTGATCCCTTTTTGACCTGCGCAAAGGCAGGGATATTCGACTATGGGAGAGCTTACGCCCGAATAGAGGTTCTGGTACTTTCGACACCGGCTACAAACATGCCTGCGTAAATCACCTCCCACAAAAGCCCGGATGTGCCAGCATTCGGGCTTTTTCATTGATGTATCCGGTTTTTCAATGATGGATTCGGGGTGCCAGCCCCGAATCCTGATCCCGCTATTTCGTGCGGGTCGCCTCCATGATTTTGAGAACAAGGATCATGAAGGCAATCACCAGCGTTGGATCGCTGATGAAGATGGCCACAAACATATTTTGCGTAAAAACCACCTCCTTTCGACGGCAAGATTGCACCGCCGCCCAAATGCAGCGGTGCCGCCGTCGGAGGTCAGCCTAGCAGGCAGATTTCCCAGCCTCTTTATTAAAACAATAATAGTTTCAATTAATTACAACAATTCAAGCGTGAGATGAGAACCCGACCCCCATAAACGACCGGGGCGTAGAGGACGAAAAGTCCCCTGCAAAAAACACCTCTCTCAACGTTTACAACAGCCGGATTTCCCGCAGCCGCTCCTCCAGATAGCCCTGCGCCGTGATCGGCTCGGGATAGCGCAGCGGATTATCCGTCGTCACGCAGCCCGGCAGCGGCTCGATCACCACATCCGGGTTGAAGTGCAGGAAGAACGGCAGGGAGTAGCGGGCATGGCCTGCCCGCTCGGGCGGCGGGTTGACCACCCGGTGCGTCGTTGAGGGCAAGACGTGGTTGGTCATGCGCTGGAGCATGTCGCCGATGTTCACGACGATACACCCCGGCGGCGGATTGACCGGCAGCCACCGGCCTTCCTTCGTCAGGATCTCAAGGCCGCCTTCCTCAGCCCCAAGCAGCAGCGTGATGACGTTGATGTCCTCATGCGCGGCGGCGCGCACCGCACCTGACGCCTCTGGCGGAACGGGCGGATAATGCAGCACGCGCAGCAGGCTGTTGCCCATGCTCACCTTGTTCTCGAAGAAATCGGTCGCAAGGCCAAGGTACTGGGCAATGGCTCTCAGCATGTGCCGCCCGAAGGCATCCATGGCCGCATAAAGCGCGCGGACATGGTCCTGAAACCCGTCGATCTCGCTCACCCACACGTTCTCCGGCATCCAGGCGCGGTAAGGATGCTCCGGCGGCAGGCACCGCCCAACGTGCCAGAATTCCTTCAGGTCGTGGGTGCGTGCGCCCTTGGCCGTCTCGATGCCGAAAGGGGTGTAGCCGCGTGCTCCGGCCAGACCCGGCTGATGGTAGCGGCGTTTTTCTGCCTCCGGCCAGCCGAAGAAGGTTTTGAACCGGTTGAGGCTTGCCTCGATCAGATGTTGCGGCAGGCCATGGTCAGCGACAACGGCAAAGCCATATTGAGCATACGACCGGCCAAGAGCCTCGGCGAAGGCCGCCGGATCGGTCTGATAAAGGCAATAGCTGACAGGTGGAATTGCACTGGACATAACCTGAGCGTTTAGCACCTTGAGAGCAGGGCCGTCACTGCCCTGTTGGGCTCGGCCGTATTCTGAGAAGGAGGCGCATTGAAATGACGCAGCAACGAGAAGTTCTGGGTACGGGAAAATATCTGGAACTGGTGCGGGACAACGGCTGGGAATTCACGGTGCGCAACAGGGGTTGCGGCGTCGTTGGCATCGTTGCCGTCACGGACGACAACGCCCTCGTGCTGGTGGAGCAGTGGCGCGCCGCCGTCAATGGCCGGTGCATCGAGCTTCCCGCCGGGCTCGTGGGCGATGAGGGCGACGCCAACGAAGACATGCTGGTGGCCGCGCAGCGCGAGCTGGAAGAGGAAACCGGCTTTCGCGCCGCCGAATGGAAATGGCTGTACGAGGGCGCATCCTCAGCCGGCATGTCGCCCGAAACCGTGCATATCTATCTGGCGACCCGCCTGACCCGCGTGGGCAATGGCGGCGGCACAGAGCATGAAGACATCACCGTGCATGTCGTGCCGCTCGACACCATTGAGAAGTGGCTGGCCGATCAACGCCAGCGGGGCGCGGTCATCGACATCAAGGTCTTCGGCGCGCTGGGCGCGGCACGCGGCGCACTCGACTCCCTTGGCTGAGGCCTCCCCGGCACCGTTTCGATTTGTGTTGAAAACGTCGCGAAAGATTCTAGTCTCTCTAGATTAATGGCGACGTGGTATCGGGGGCAATGAACGAAGCACTGGCCGAACAGAAAGATCTGCGGGGATTGGCAGGGCAACCGCTCTACCAGAAAATCGCCGATGACCTGCGCTCCCGCATAAGGGAGCGGGAGTTCACCGCTGGCACATATCTGCCAACCGAAGAGAAACTCTGCGCCCATTATCAGGTCAGCCGCTTCACCATTCGCGAGGCCCTGCGCCAGTTGCAGGTTGAGGGACTGATCGCCCGCCGACGCGGCGCTGGCACCCTGATCCAGCATGACCGGGCGGCAGTCCCGCAAGACGCCGCCGCCCCTGCAACGGATACCGAGACAGAGCAGCTTGCCTCTGGCCGTTTCGGCGGGTCCACGACGCTGGTTGCCGACGAGCGTCTGGCGCAGCGTTTGGGCTGCACGCCCGGCAGCCGGTGGCTGGTGAAATCAGCGGTTGCCGCTTCTTCAGCGGGCACGCCGTCAGGACTTGTGGAATTCTATCTGGGCGCGCCACTCAAGGACATTGCGGATCAGGTTCAGCCCGGCGGAGCCCCGCTCTGGGAGCAGCTGCGCACGCTCGGGCACACGCTGGGCGGGGTCAAGATGCGGGTCCAGTCCGTCACGCCGGTCCAGACCGAGGCGCGCCTGCTGAACGTTGCCGCCCTCTCGCCCTGCCTGCGGATCACCTATGTCTGCCGCACGCCGGAGGGAGAAGCGCTGGCCATCGCCACGCACCTGCACCCCGGACACAGCTACGCCTACGAGACGGATCTGCTCGCCTGAGCTTTGAAACCGATCAGAGGGAGCCGGGCAAACGCCCGGCCCCTCCCTGTCGGTTGATCCGTGCTTACTCGGCGGGCAGACCCCAGCACTCGTGCAGCACGGCCCAGGCTTCATCTGCCGTCTCCACGAACCGGAACAGCTCCACATCGCCCGGCGAGATGGTGCCTTCCTCCGCCAGCGCCTCGAAGTTCACCACCCGGTTCCAGAACTCCTTGCCGAACAGCAGCACCGGAATAGGCTTCATCTTGCCCGTCTGGATGAGGGTCAGCGCCTCGAACAGCTCATCGAACGTGCCGAAGCCGCCGGGGAACACCACCAGTGCCCGCGCCCGCATCAGGAAGTGCATCTTGCGCAGCGCGAAGTAGTGGAACTGGAAGCTGAGCGAGGGCGTCACATACTCGTTCGGGTACTGCTCATGCGGCAGCACGATGTTGAGGCCGATCGTCGGCGCGCCGGCATCATACGCACCCCGGTTGGCCGCTTCCATGAAGCTCGGGCCGCCGCCGGAGCAGACCACGTATTGACGCGGACCTTCCGGGTCCTGCGGCATGGTGGAGAAGCGATAGGCCAGCTTGCGGGCCTCTTCGTAGTAGTGCGACTTCTCATAAATCCGCTGCGCCACCAGCTTTTCGTGCGGCGTGACGGCAGCGTCCAGCAGAGCCTTGGCTTCCTGCGGCTCAGGAATGCGCGCGGAGCCATAAAACACCACGGTCGAGGCGATGTTGTGCTCTTTCAGGATCAGCTCCGGCTTCAGCATTTCCAGCTGGAAGCGCAGCGGACGCAACTCGTCGCGCAGGAGGAAATCCATGTCGGCAAGAGCAAGCCGATAGCTCGGGTGGTTGGTCTGGGGCGTACCCTCTACCTTTTCGGCGATGCCCGTATCTTCGGTTGCCGACGGGAAGATGCGCTCTGGGGGAGATACGTCAACAGTCATGTCATCCATCGTTTATTGTACACATCAAAACATGGCTCTGCCGCATTGCCATCGCACCAGCGAACCACGGGAGAAAACGCCTGGCAGCAATCAAAGCCTTGAAGGCTCGACCAGAATCCACAATGGTTCATTTAACCCCTCCAGACCACTGCCCGTCCAGAGCGTTGCCGAAATAAGAATAAAATGTCCGCAAGATGGAGCAGGCAATCTGCTCGACTTCGCCCCGGCCTGCTGCCATAGGCAGACCCCATGTCCACCTCCCATGATGCATCCGCCATCGGCACGCAGCCGAAAACGGCATTCGGTTACCGGGATTACCGCTTTTTCTGGGCCGCCCGGTTCCTCGGCAGTTTCTCCAGCCTGATGACCGTCGTCGGCGTCGGCTGGGTGGTTTACGAAATCGCCCGACGCACCCACTCCATTCAGGAAGCCTCGCTGTACCTCGGCCTCATCGGCCTTGTGCAGTTCGCGGCGCTTGCAGGCTGCACCCTGTTTGCGGGCTACGTCTCTGATCGGGTGGACCGGCGCTGGGTCGCCCGCGGCGCGCTCATGGTCGAGATCGCCTCCGCCGCATGGCTGTTCGCCCATGCCCTCTCCGGCATGGAGACCATGTGGCCGGTGTTCGTCTCGGCCACCCTCATGGGCGTGGGCCGAGCGTTCATGGGGCCCTCCCTGCAAGCCCTGGCTCCAAACCTTGTGCCGCGCGAGATCCTGCCGTCCGCCATCGCGTGGAAC
>JAEZBH010000069.1 GCA_023427285.1 Pseudomonadota bacterium | reverse complement strand
TCAACGTTGACCGGGCAGCCCTGCATGCAGCCTGGTTTTGCGCAGTCCAAACAGCGCCGGGCTTCGGCCATTGCCTGCTCGGCGGTGTAACCATACGTTACTTCCTGGTAATTCCTGACCCTTACATCCGGTTCCTGTTCGGGCATGGGCGTGCGCTGGGGGATGATTGTTTTTTTAGGCATTTACTTCCGCCTTTTTGTGGTTTCTAGCTTCACCCAGATAGTGCTCGGCTTTATGGTCCGAAGTGGGGGCAACAGGCGTCAGCCCAATGCGGCAAATGTGATCGTTCCAGCGCTCAAGGGCTTCTATTTCTTCCGCCCGGTAAAACGACAACCGGGCAAGCATGTTATTCCAATCTACCTCGTGGCCATCAAATTCAGGGCCATCGATACAAACAAACTTTGCGCCCTGCTTCATTGCCACACGGCAGCCGCCGCACATTCCGGTGCCATCGATCATTACGGTATTCAGGCTGACAGTCGTCGGGATGCCGAACGGCTGCGTGCATTCCGAGACAAACTTCATCATGATCGCGGGCCCAATTGACCAAACGTGGTTGATCTCTTGCTGGGAGTTGAGGATTTCGGACAGTGGTGCGGTGACGAGGTTTTTGCGGCCCAGTGACCCATCATCCGTGCAGATGATCAGCTCGTCGGAATACTCCTCCATGCGGTCCTGCCAGAACAAAAGATCCTTGCTGCGCGCGCCAATGATCGAAATAACCTTGTTCCCAGCCTGCTTGAGCGCTCTTGTAATCGGAAAGACTGGCGCAATGCCAACCCCACCGCCGACTACGATAACCGTGCCGTAATTTTTTATTTCAGATGGGTGCCCCAGCGGTCCAGCCACGTTCTTAAAGCCCTGTCCCACCTCCAGCAGCCCCATCTGGCGGGTAGATTTGCCCACTTCCTGGAAGATCAGTGTGATCGTGCCGGCTTGCGCATCATAATCGGCAATGGTGAGTGGAATTCTTTCTCCCGTCTCATCAATGCGGACGATGACAAATTGACCCGGGCGAGCTTTGCGAGCTACCCGGGGCGCTTCGACCACTACCATTTTTACAATGTCGCTCAGAATGTGCTTTTTTAGGATGGGATACATAGTCTCCTCAACGGGTGTTGATCAAGGCCCGGATCTGCCCGACTAAATAGATGGAACCAGTCACGCAAATAAGCCCGGCCTGGGCTGCAATTTCCTGGGCCTGCCGGAAAGCCAGGGCCGGATCTGGCTGAAGATAGAGCGATATGGAAGGGTTCAACTCCTTCAGCGTTTTCGCCAGTTCATAAACGTCCTGGGCGCGTTTGTTGCCATAGTCTGTTTCCGAAGTGAACTCGGTCAGCACGGCATTGGTTAAAAGGGGGGCCAAAGATAACAGCGAAGTTTCCGCGTCGTGGCCTTTTGAAAAAGCCAGCAGGCCAGTGATAACCGGTTTCTCCCCAGCGCCCGATGTGAACAAGCAGCGCAGCCCCTCTGCCAAAGCTGCCATTTTGGGCTGGCTGTGAGCACCATCCAGAATGATGGCCGGATTGCAAGGGTTATCGCCGGCGATTATTTCCAATCGCCCTGGCAGTTGGGTTTCGGAAATGGCCTGGCGTATGGCTTTCTCTGGTATTTCGAAGCCGATTTTTCGCAGCTCGCAGGCTCCGGCGATCGCCACGGATGCATTCGCTACCTGGTGCTGCCCCAACATCGAGATGTTTAACTGTTTGAGGTGTAAGTCTTCACTCTCAAAGTCGAAACTGCTGCCGTAGCAGTTGACGTTTACATTGGTGCAGCGGAAATCACGGCCAAGCAGCCTGAGCGGAGCGTTCTGTTGATCCGCCTTCGCTCGCATTATCTCGATAACGGAGGGTTGTACCGCGCCGCTGATCACCGGGCGGCCTGGTTTGATGATGCCCGCCTTGTCCGCCGCAATCTTTTCAACCGTGTCACCCAGCACATCAGTGTGGTCTAAACCGACGTTTGTGAGGATGCTGATTTCTGGCGTGATGACATTGGTCGCGTCAAGCGCGCCGCCGAGCCCTACTTCAATGATACCGAAATCTACCTTTTGATCGGCGAAGTGTTGAAAGGCCAGCGCCGTCATCAGCTCAAACCAGGTTGGCTTTTCGGCCAGATTAGATGGCATCCAGTTCAGGAGCGCCATCATCTGCTCTGGGCTGATGGGCTGGCAGTTGACAACGAAGCGCTCGCGAACGGAGTTCAGGTGCGGCTTGGTAAACAGTCCAACGCAGTAACCAGAGGCGGTGAGGATATTGGCCAGATAGGTCGCGGTTGAGCCTTTGCCAGAAGTTCCGCCCACATGGATCGAGGGGAAAGCACGCTGAGGATGATTCAGTCGATCGAGCAGGGCAGTGATGGGACCGAGAGAGGTTTTTACGCCCAGCCGGGTCGGCACAGTCAGTTGAGCTAGTTTGTCCGTGATCGCCTGTTCTGTGATTCTTGTAATCATATTGTTCTCAGAGTGGTTAATTTCGCCTTTACCTAATTCGCTGGCTCTGCATTCTGCCTGGGCAGCAGCCCTGCCTCTGTTACAATGCGCGGAACGCCATCTTCCCAACCGACGGTCATGATGTGCATTCCATGGAAGCACTGCATGCTGCGGATCTTCTCAATCAGTTCCAATGCAATCTGGATGCCCTCTTCCGCCGCGTTGCCTTTGGCTTCGGCTGCTTCCATTCGTTTCATAATCGGCTCAGGGATGAACACGCCCGGCACTTCCGCGCACATAAATTTGGCGACCTTTAATGATTTTAAGGGTGAAATGCCAGCCAGTATGTAAACCTTATCGAGAATGTTGCGCTTCTCCAGCGCGTTGAACCAGGCTTCGAGGCGGTCGACATCGAAAATCAAGTTTGTCTGGAAGAACTGCGCGCCAGCATTGATCTTTTTGTGCTCGCGGATCGCCTGGAA
>JAEZBH010000028.1 GCA_023427285.1 Pseudomonadota bacterium | reverse complement strand
CCGCTGCCGGGCTACGAGACCCCCGGCGCTGCCGGCATGGACCTGCTCGCCGCAGTTGACGCAGACCTCGTGATCGAGCCGGGCAAGCGCTTCGCCGTGCCGACCGGCCTCGGCATCGCCCTGCCGGAAGGCTTCGAGGCGCAAATCCGCCCGCGCTCTGGCCTTGCCCTCAAGCAGGGCCTCACCGTTGCCAATGCACCGGGCACCGTCGATTCCGACTATCGCGGCGAGGTGAAGGCCATCCTTATCAACCTGGGGCAAGAGCCCGTCACCATCACCCGCGGCATGCGCATCGCCCAGATGGTCATCGCGCCCGTAACGCGCGGCGTGTTCAAGGAAGTCTCCGCCCTCTCCGAGACCAGCCGCGGCGCTGGCGGGTTCGGCTCGACAGGCGTTTGATTTGTTTTTGAGATTTGCAGGAGGGACTTGTCCCTCCTGGCAACCTCCCTTTCGTTTTGAACGGGCCGCGTTTCAGGCGCTTATCTGATCCATGGCCTTTTATTCAGTCGACCGCGCCCTGATTCCCACGCACGTCCCGACAAACGAATGGGGGTCAAGGGGGACAAGTCCCCCTTAGAAAAGTCCTTAAAAACCAAAATCCGGAGCCCGACGCCATGGACCTGACTGACGAGCAACTGGAGCGCTATGCACGCCATATCGTGCTGCGGGACGTGGGCGGCGCGGGACAGGTGAAGATTCTGCAAGCCAGGGTGCTGGTTATCGGCGCGGGCGGCCTGGGCAGTCCGTGCCTGCAATATCTGGCGGCGGCGGGTGTTGGGACGCTCGGCATTGTGGATGACGACCGGGTGGACCTGTCGAACCTCCAGCGGCAGGTGCTGCACGGCACGGATGACATCGGTCGGCTGAAGACCGAGAGCGCGGCAAGCAGCATCGCAAGGCTTAATCCGGACGTGACGGTGGTTGCCCACACGCTGCGCCTGACGCCAGAGAACGCGGCGGAGATCATCAGCGGCTATGACATTGTGGCGGATGGCTCGGATTCGTTCGAGACCCGCTTTGCCGTTGCTGACACGTGCCTGCGCCTCAAGAAGCCGCTGGTCTCGGCGGCGGTCGGGCCGTTCGAGGGGCAGGTTGCCGTTTTCAAGGGCTACGAGGACACCCTGCCCTGCTATCGCTGCTTCGTGCCGGAAGCTCCGGGGGGCCTGCAACGCACTTGCGCGGACGCCGGTGTCCTTGGCGCGTTGACGGGCGTTATAGGTTCATTGCAGGCCCTTGAAGTTCTGCGTGAGATCGTCGGGTTCGGTCAGACGCTGGCCGGCCGCCTGCTGATCTATGCCGGCCTGACGAATCGTATGCGCACGTTGAGCTTGCCAAAGGATCCGGATTGCCCGACGTGCCGCGGGAGGTAAGGATGGACAAGACACGCCAGGGATTGGCGATCATTTTCAGCGACCCCACCCACGGACGAATTCATGCAGGCCTGAGTCTCGCCTGCGCCTCGGCGGCGCTGGGCCGCCCGGTTCGCATGTTCTTCCACAGCGAATCCGTGTGCGCGTTCGACCAGCATCGGAAATGGAAGGGGGACGAGACCTTCACCCTCGCAGGTCTTCCACCCTTGTGCGACATGATAAAAACCGCGCTGGAACTTGGCATTGACACCATGGCCTGCACCAGCGGCCTGCACCTGTGCGGCCTTACCGCCAATCAATTGCCCGAAAACGTGGAAGCGGCGGGCATGATCGCCTTCCTCGCCGACGCGCAGGATTACGAGCTGGTGTTCGTGTGATGTGAGATTTCAGACGGCACGCCGCGAATCAGAAAAGCCCGCCTGACGGCGGGCTTTTCCTTTTCGTATCGACGATGAGGGTGATCTTTCGACCCGCGATCCTCACGCGCCATTGCCTGAACAACCTATGTCACTAGATGCAAGACCGTCAAGCGCGCACAGCGCCAAAATACTCATCTACGACTACGATAATATTGCGATAACGTCATGAGAGCATAACCTGCTGTCCCATGACCCAACTTATTGCTCGCGCAAATGACTTTACGCCGGAGGAGTTGACCCGCTTAACCAGCACCATCTCTGCGCCACGGCTTGGTCGGTATGTTCGCACCTGCCGAGATAATGTTTCAACCGCCCTCAAGTTGTATCAATGGAATCTGGAAATCTCGGCAGCCTTCTTCTTGCCTCTTCAGATGCTTGAAGTGACTGTGCGAAATGCTGTGGCCGAAGCCATCGAAGCAGCCTATGGACCAAACTGGACTCATAGCCGCTCATTCATGTTTTCACTGTCCGCGCCCCGCAAGGCGTTCAATGCACGCCAGCACCTGATGAGTATTGCTGTCAGACACACTGTCCCGAGCAAGGTGATTGCGGATCTGAACTTCATCTTTTGGCAGAAAATGCTCGTAAGAAGTCTCGATTCACCCCTCTGGAATCCACACCTGTGCACTGTCTTTCCCAATATGGAGAAGTGCAAGACCACCCAGCAGCTTCGCACCGGATTGCACGATGGGCTCGAAACTCTGCGCACCTTACGAAACCGAATCGCTCATCACGAGCCGATCTTCGAGCGGGACCTTCACTATGACCTGCATCTCATCGACACGCTCATAGGCTACCGTTGCCAGCATACGGTGAACTGGATGCGCAGGATCGAACAGGTCTCAGCGCTGCTTGCTCGCCATCCGCTTGTTCCCGCCATGCCTCAGGCGCGGCCCGCCTGACGGGGCTTTCCGCCAGACGCAAAAAAGCCGGGCATTGCTGCCCGGCTTTTTTAGTGCGTGATTCCCCGGAGGCGAGGCCGTCCGGCAAATCTGCAAGGCTTACTTCGGCGCGATGACCATCAGCATCTGACGGCCTTCCATGCGCGCGGATTGCTCAACCTTGGCGTATTCCTGCGTGTCCGCAGCGACGCGCTCCATGACGCGCATGCCAAGCTGGTTGTGAGCCATTTCGCGACCGCGGAACCGCAGCGTGACCTTGACCTTGTCGCCATCCTCGATGAAGCGCTGGATGGCTTTCATCTTGGTCTGGTAGTCATGGTCATCGATACCCGGGCGCATCTTGATTTCCTTGATGTCCTGGGTCTTCTGGTTCTTGCGGGCTGCCGCCGCCTTCTTCTGCGACTCGTACTTGAATTTTCCGAGGTCGAGGAACTTGCATACCGGCGGATCGGAGTTGGGAGAAATCTCAACCAAATCCAGACCGACTTCAGCGGCCAGATCTCGTGCTTCCCGCGTATAGAGAACGCCAAGGTTCTCACCGTTCTGATCAATGACGCGCACGCGCGGCGCCTTGATGAACTCATTATAGGCGGGGCCAGTCAGTGGCGGTGGGGGCGCCAGAGGGCGCCGTGACATAGGCGGGCGGATGGCTCAGTCTCCTATCAGTTAACGCAAACAAGCGTGCCGTCCCCAGCACGCTTGAGTCAGGTCATCGC
>JAEZBH010000013.1 GCA_023427285.1 Pseudomonadota bacterium | reverse complement strand
CCATGCAGGAGCGTCAGGTCACAATCGGCGGAGTCACTTATCACATGCCCCAGGACATTTTCATTGTCATCGCGACCCAGAACCCCATCGAGCAGGAGGGCACCTACCCGCTTCCCGAGGCCCAGCTTGACCGCTTCCTGTTCCAGATCCTGATCGGCTACCCGGCGCTGGACGACGAGCGCGCCATTCTGCTCGCCACCACCAGCGGCACGGATGCGCCGCCGGCCGTGCTGTTCTCGCCCGAAGAACTGATGGAGGCGCAAAGCCTCATCCGCCGCCTGCCCGCGCCCGAACAGGTGGTGGAGAGCATTCTGCGCGTGGTGCGCGCCACCCGCCCCGGCCCTGAACAGCCGGACATTGCCTGGGGCGCTGGCCCCCGCGCCGCGCAGGCGCTTCTGGCGGGCGCACGGGCGCGGGCGTTCCTGATGGGCCGCGCCGTGCCGCTTCTGGAAGACGTTGAGGCGCTGATGCACCCGGCGCTGGGCCACCGCATCGCCCTTACCTACGGCGGACGGGCGCGGGGCCTGACGGTCGATGACGTCATCAGCGGCGCCGTCCCGCTTCTGGACGCCTGATCGCAGCTCATGGCGGCGGACCGGCCTCGCCACACTCTCGATACGGATGCTCTCTGGCTTGACGCGGAGCGAGCGGCTGCCCTGCTTGGCCCGCTGTCGCTGCTGCGCCCGGAGATCGGCCGCCCCGGCTGGCGGCAGGGACCGCACCCGCGCCGACGGGAGGGGCAAGGCAGCGAGTTCTGGCAGTATCGCCCGCTGGAACATGGCGAGGCGGCGGATCGGGTGGATTGGCGGCGCTCCGGCCGCAGCGACTCGCTTTACGTGCGCACCCATGAGCGGGAGTTGCCCGCCCGTCTCGCGCTGTGGGCCGAACCTGCCCCTTCCATGGATTACGCGAGCAACGCGCGCGCACCCACCAAGCAATACCGGGCGCTGGTGATTGCCGCTGCCCTTGCGCTGGCGGCGGAGGAAGGCGGGGAGGCTTGCGCCCCGCTTGGCACCGCCCGTCCGGCCAGGGCGCGTCAGGTGCTGGAGCAATTGCGCGCAGAACCCATGGGGCCGCTGCGCAGCGCGCCTCTGGCTCCCGGCGACACGGTCGTGCTGATCGGCGACTTTCTGGAGCCGGACCGGCTTGCCGCCATTGCCCCGATGGCAGCGCAAGGGGCAGGCGGCGTGGTGGTACAGGTGGCCGATCCCGCAGAGATTGATTTCCCCTTCGAGGGCCGGATGGAACTGGTGGATGTTGCGCCCCATGCCGAGCCCCGGCTGATTGACGCCAGCGCTGCCACCCGCGCCCGGTATCTGGAAGCGTGGGCCGCCCATTCAGAGGCGATTGAAAACGCGGCCCGCCTTGCCGGGTGGCAATACCTGCTGCACCGCACGGATAGCCCCGTGCAGGAAACGCTCGCCACCCTTGCCGCTCTTGTTGGCGGGGGCAAAACGGAGGGCAATGCGCGGCGATGATCTCGCTTGGACCTCTCACCCTTGCCGCGCCTGCGGTGCTGGCGGGCCTTGCCGCCCTGCCGCTGCTGTGGTGGCTGATCCGACGCTTGCCGCCGCCCACCAAACGCGTGGTGTTTCCGGCAGTGCGCCTGCTGGGGCCGGTGGTTGAGGAGCCGCCGCCGCAAGCCCGCCCGCCGTGGTGGCTGGTCGCGCTGCGCCTTGGCGCGGTGACCGCCTTGCTCCTCGGGCTGGCCGGGCCGCGCTGGGATCCAACGCCCGATGCGCCCGCGCCCAAGCGTCTCGTTATCGTGATGGACAACGGCTGGCAGTCCGCCCCCGGCTGGCCGGAGATGGTCTCTGCCGCCCGCACCCGTATCGAGGCGCTGGAGGGGGACGATGCCCGCGTCGCGCTCAGCGCCACCGCCGTTCCGGCCTCCGATCGGCCCCTTGCGCCGCCCGATTGGGTCACGCCGCGCACGGCGATTGCCCTGCTTGAGCAGATGACCCCCGAGCCCTGGCCCGCCAATCGCGAAGCTGCCGCCCGTGCGCTCGCCCGCATTGGCTCCGGCCGCGCCGATGAGGTTCTGTGGGTCGCGACCGGCTGGGGCGCTGAGGGCGCAAAACCGCTGGCGCAGGCGCTGGAGCGGATCGGCCCGGCCCGCCTGCTGGTGGTGCCTGCGCGGATGTTCGCCATTCGCCAGTTCGAGGGCACGGCGGACGGTTGGCGGGTGCAGCTGGTGCGCCCTGCCAAACTGCCGGAGGAGACCGTGCGGCTTCAGGCCATCGACACCGCTGGCAGGCCGCGTGCCGAAACCCTCGTGAATTTCCCCGCAGGCGAGACCACCGCTGCGGTCAGCCTGAAGGTTGCGGTGGGCGATCTTGCCCGCATCAGCCGCCTGACAGTGGAGGAGTCCCGCTCTGCGGCAACGACGGCGCTGGTCGATGCCGCCAGCCTTCACCCGCGCGTGGCCGTGCTCTCTGGCGAGCGGCGGGGCGAGCCGCGCCCGCTGCAATCGGCGGCCTATTACGTGCGCCGGGCGCTGGAGCCCTACGCCAGCGTGGAGGCCGTGCCGACCGGGAACATGACCCGCGCCGAGGCCAACCTGCGCATCTTCCTCGACCTGCCGGTCACCGATGAGGCGCAGGCGGAAACCCTGCTCCGCTGGGTGCGCGAGGGCGGCATCGCCATCACCTTTGCCGGGCCGCGCATTGCCGAGAACGGCACGAAACTGGCCCCCGGCCCGCTGCTCACCGGCACCCGCGCCGTTGGCACCCGCCTGTCTTGGGACAAGCCGCAAAAGCTCGGCGGCTTTGCCCCCAACGGGCCGCTGGCGGGCATGACGATCGATCCAGAGGTCACCATCACCCGGCAGGTTCTGGCCGCTGACCCCGCCGCGCCGGGCCTCTTGCGCTGGGCGTGGCTGGAAGACGGCACGCCGCTGGTCACCGCCCGCACCGTGGGCGCAGGCGCGCTGGTAATGGTCCATGCCAATGCAGACCCGCGCTGGACCAACCTGCCGCTCTCGGGCCTGTTCGAGCAGATGCTGCGCCGCTTCCTGCCGCTCGTGGGCCGCGCTACCCAGCCGGGCGGCGCACCGCAGGGCAGTTTCGCGCTGGAGACGGCGCTTGCCGCCGATGGCACGCTCACGAGCCCGCGCCAACCCCGGCAGGTGGCGGCAGATGCGTGGGACAACGCCGCCGCCCGGCCCCTCACCCCGCCGGGCCTCTATCGTGCGGGAACCGTCACCCGCGCGCTTAACCTCATGCAAGGCAATGGCCCGATCTCTGCGCTGTTCCGCTTCGAGCCGCTGGCCCCGGCGGCAGGCCTGCCCCTCGCCAGCGAGGGAAGCGCACGCGCCCCGGTCAATCTGGCAACGCCGCTGTTGATCCTCGGTCTCGTGCTCGCGGCGCTGGACGGCTTCCTCAGCCTTGCCCGCACCTTCAACCTGAAGCTAGCGCGCCCGGCCCCCGCCGCTGCCGCCGCAGTTGCCCTTGCCCTTCTGGCCCTGCCCCATCGGGCCGATGCGCAGATCTTCCCTCAGGGCCTGCCACTGGAAGACCGGGCACTGGAAGACCGCCCCGGCGGGCCTCCCGCCGCTGCCGTCGAGCCGGTGCTGCTGGGCCATGTGGCAACCGGAAACGCCCTGCTGGATGCCCGCGCGCGCAATGGCCTTGCCATGCTGACCCGCGTTCTTGGCACCCGCACCGCCGTGCGCGCGGGCCCGCCCCGCGCCGTCAATCTGGAACGGGATGAACTGGGCACCTATGCCCTGCTCTACTGGCCGCTGACAGGAAGCAAGCCGCTCTCGCCCCAGGCTGCGGCACGGCTTGCGGCCTATCTTTCAACCGGCGGGCTTTTGGTGGTGGATCTGGGCGCGAACCCGCCGCCGCCGTCTGCCGTGCGTGCAACCCTGCAACCGCTGGGCCTGCCGCGCCTTGCCCCGCTGAACGGCGATCACGTTCTCTCCCGCAGCTTCTACCTGCTCGACCGCTACCCCGGCCGGGTGCAGGGGCCAACCGTGTGGGTGGAGGCCGCAACGGAAGGCGGGGGCGAAGGTGGCGGCGAAGGCGCGGTCGCCAGCGTCGTCATGGGCAGCGCAGACTGGGCCGGGGCATGGGCCAGCCCTGACGGCGTTGACCAGCGCCAGCGCGAATGGGCGCTGCGCTTCGGCGTCAACCTCGTGATGTATGCGCTGACCGGCACCTACAAGGCCGATCAGGTGCATGTGAAGGCGATTCTCGACCGCCTGCCGGAGCGCAAACGATGACCGCGTGGGCGCTCGATCCTCTGGTGCCCGGCTGGGCACTCTGGCTGCTGGTGGCGCTGCTGGCAGCCCCCGGCCTTGCCGCCCTGTGGCGCAGGCGCTGGGCGGCGGGTCTGTCCCGGCTGGCGGTAGCGGCGATCGCCTTTCTCATTCTTGGCAACCCGATCAAACGCATCGAGGAACGCCGAACCGAGCCTGACGTGGCCGTCGCCGTCATCGACACCTCAGAGAGCATGGACATCGGCAGTCGGCGCACCCAAGCGCAGGAAGCCGTCGCGGCCCTGCGCGCCGCCAGCGGACCCGACCTCCAATGGCGGGTGGTGGAGACCGCCGGACGCCCCGCCTCTACCCCCTCCAATACCATGGGCGGCACCGCGCTCATGGACGAGATCGGCCGCGCCATCGGCCAGGCCTCTGCCGACCGGCTGGCCGGAGCCGTGGTGATTACGGACGGCATCCTTGCCGCCGAGCAAGCCCCCGTGCTGCCGCAGGGCAAGCCGGTTCACGTTCTCTTGGCAGGCGATCCGCGCATGGTGGACCGCCGCATGGTGGTGGAAGCCGCCCCGCCCTATGCCGTTGTCGGCCAGACCGCCCATGTGACCGTCAAGGTGGAGGGCGCAGGCGGGCCGCTCCCGATCAACTGGAGCATTGACGGCCAGCCCCAGCAGCCGGTGACGACCGATGCCGAGGGGCGCGCCCGCCTTGCCGTCAACGTTGCCCGGCGCGGGCCGGCCACCATCACCGCCAGCGTGCCGCCTGCGCCCCGTGAGCTTGTCACCTCCAACAACGCCGCGCTGGTGCGCCTCAACGGCGTGCGCGACCGGCTGGCAGTGCTGCTGGTCTCGGGCGCGCCCAGCCTCTCCACCCGCACATGGCGCGATATCCTGACGCTGGATGCGGCGCTCGATACCGTTCACTTCACCATCCTGCGCCTGCCCTCCTCGTTCGATCCGACGCCGACGGACGAGCTGTCGCTCATTCCCTTCCCCGTTGAACAGCTGTTCGAGGAGCGGCTGCGCCGGTTCGACCTGATCGTGCTCGACCGCTTCGATCAGCTCGACCTGCTCTCGCCCGCCTATTTTGACGCAATCAGCGATTATGTGCGCGAGGGCGGCGCGCTGCTGGTGGTGTCAGGCCCCGAGCATCAGGCCCCGTTCGGGCTGAACAGCACCTCCGTTGGCCAGTTGCTGCCCGCCAAACCCACCGGCTTCTGGGAGACGACGCCTTACCGCCCCGCCATCACCAATGACGGCAAGCGCCATCCCATTACCGCCACGCTTCAGGAACAGTGGGGTCTCAGCCAGCCCTGGGGCCGCTGGAGCACCCGCCTGCCCGCCACCGCCACCCACGGCCATGTGCTGCTCTCTGCCCCCGGCAATGCCCCGGTGCTGGTGGTGGATCGCGCCGGTAAAGGGCGCATCGGCCTGATGCTGGCGCTGGACGTGTGGAAATGGGGCCGGGGCGTTGAGGGCGGCGGCCCGCGCGATGCGCTGCTCACCCGCCTCGTTCACTGGCTGATGCAGGAGCCGGACCTTGAGGAAGAACAGCTCTCGGCAGAGGGGCTGGGCGGCAACCGGCTGGAGGTCACCGCCCGCTCCATGAAAGCGCCGGAGCCGGTTGTCATCACGCCGCCGCAAGGGGAACCGCAGCGCTTCACCCCTCAGGCGGACGAGACCGGCGTTGCCCGCCTGAGCGTGCCCGCCGCCGTGCCGGGGCTCTATCGCATCCAAAGCGGAGAGCGGCGCACCTTCGCGCTGGTGGGGGCAGGACCGGAACGGCAGGAAGTGCGCCCCCGGGCCGAGCCGCTGGCCAGCCTCGCCAAAGCAACGGGCGGCGGCACCTTCTGGCTGGCGGACGGAATGCCCCGCCTGCATCGCACCGAAGCAAACCGCACCCAACATGGCGGCGGCTGGCTCGGACTGGTGCGCAACGGAGGCGGCGCGCTCATCGGCGTGCGCGAAGAGCCGCTGCTGCCGCCCCTCGTGCTGTGGTGCCTGCTGGCCGCCGCCCTCGGGGCAGCATGGGTCACCGAACGCCGGTCGGCCTAATTGGTTCTTTTTAGTTTGCAGGAGGGTCTATAACCCTCCTGCACCTCCCGATTGTTTATCGGGGCGTGCGCGGCATTGCAGGCTCGGCCCAATCAATTTGGTCAAAGAAAAAGGCCGCACCCTTGGTGAAGGACACGGCCCTTTGAAAAAACGGGAGGTGCAGGAGGGACAAGTCCCTCCTGCATAAAAGAAAAGCCCAGCTCAAACAGCCGCCAGCGCCTGCTCCAGATCGGCGATCAGGTCTGCCGGGTTTTCGATACCGACGGACAGGCGGATCATGGCGTCGGTGACGCCGGTGCGGTCGCGCTGTTCCTTAGGAATGCCCGAGTGGGTGGTGGACGCCGGGTGCGAGCACAGCGATTCCGTACCGCCCAGAGAGACCGCCAGTTTCACGACCTGAAGCCGGTCGAGGAAGCGGAAGGCTTCCGCCTCGCCGCCCTTCACATAGAACGAGAAGGTGGAACCGGGTGCCTTGCACTGACGGTCGTAAACCGCCTTGCGCGGTTCGCCCGCTTCCAGAAACCCGAGGTAGTTCACCGAGGCGACCTTGGGGTGATCCTTCAGGTAGTTGGCAATGGCGGCAGCGTTGGCGTTGGCCTTCTCCATGCGCAGCGACAGGGTCTCCAGCGAGCGCATCAGCATCCAGGCGGTGTTGGGGTCCGCCTGCGTGCCGAACGAGCCGCGCAGCGCCTTGACCGGGCCGACCATGGCCTTGCTGCCGGAAATAGCCCCCGCCACGAGATCAGAGTGCCCGCCCACATACTTGGTGAGGCTGTAGATCACGATGTCGCCGCCGTGCTGGAGCGGCTGCTGATAGACCGGGCCGAGGAACGTGTTGTCCACCGCCACCGGCGGGCGATAGCCCTGAGCCGCGCCCAGTTCGTCGGCAACCCTCGCCATGAGTTCCAGATCGACAAGACCGTTGGTGGGGTTAGCGGGCGTCTCCACCAGAATGAGGCCGACGCGGCCCTTCGCGCTGGCGGCCTGCGCCGCCTGCCGCACGTCATCGGGCGAGCAGCCGTCGGCAAAACCGAACACGTTCACGCCGAACTGGGGCAGGATCTTGTCCACCAGCCCTTCCGTGCCACCGTAAAGCGGACGGCTGATGAGAACCGAGTCACCGGGGCGCAGGTAGGCAAACAGGGTGGTGGTGATGGCGGCCATGCCCGAGGAGAAAACGGCGGCGGCCTCTGCTCCGTCCCACACGGTCAGCCGGTCTTCCAGCACTTCCAGATTCGGGTTGTTGAAGCGGGAATAGACGAGGCCCGCCGTGGTGCCCGCCGGGGGCTCGCGACGGCCGGAGGCGTAGTCGAAGAAGTCCTTCCCGTCCTGTGCTGACTTGAACACGAAGGTGGAGGTCAGGAACACCGGCGGCTTCAGCGATCCTTCCGAGAGATGCGGATCATAGCCGAAGCCCATCATCTGGGTTTCCGGATGCAGGGCCTGCTGGCCCACCGAACGCTTGTGATAGGTCTCGTATGTCATGGCTCTGCCTTTTGACAGGTTTCTTGCAGCATGGCGCGACTATGACGGGAAAATTCGCACGGTGACCAGAGCGATACTGCCGCCAAGCTTCGGTGTTTTTTCTTTATTTGCATAATCATGCGGGCAGTTTGCATGAAGCGAACGCTCAAGGCGCAGTTTGGCTGCGCCTGCGGCCCGGCAGAGGCCCTTGCCAGCGAACATAAAGACATCTTTATATTTGCACTTGAACGGGAGCAGGCTTGCTGTCAGAAGAGCAACAATATTGCCCCGGCGTCAGGGCTTGCTTCTGGCAGCGCGCGAACACGGGTCTATCAGCACAAGGGAGTTCATCCGTGGCCTTTACTGATTACGTGGTCAAAGACATCAGCCTTGCAGGCTGGGGACGCAAGGAAATCACCATTGCCGAAACCGAGATGCCGGGCCTGATGGCCCTGCGCGAGGAATACGGCGCAAGCCAGCCGCTGAAGGGCGCACGCATTGCGGGCTGCCTGCACATGACCATTCAGACCGCCGTGCTGATCGAAACCCTGAAGGCGCTGGGCGCGGACATTCGCTGGGCGTCGTGCAACATTTTCTCGACGCAGGACCACGCCGCCGCCGCCATTGCCGAGGCAGGCATTCCGGTGTTCGCCTACAAGGGCGAGACTCTGGAAGAATACTGGAACTACGTGCTCAAGACCTTGGAATGGGGCGACGGCGGCACGCCGAACCTCATTCTGGATGACGGCGGCGACGCCACCGTTCTGGTGATCCTGGGCGCTGAGGCCGAGCAGGACCCCTCCAAGATCGCCAACCCGACCAACGAGGAAGAAGAAGTTCTCTTTGCCCTCATCCGCCGCGTGAACGCAGAGCGCCCCGGCTTCCTCGCCAAGTGCCGCGATGCGATCAAGGGCGTGTCGGAAGAGACCACCACCGGCGTGCATCGCCTCTATCAGATGGCGCAGGCTGGCCGTCTGCCGTTCCCGGCGATCAACGTGAACGACAGCGTCACCAAGTCGAAGTTCGACAACCTGTACGGCTGCCGCGAGAGCCTTGTTGACGGCATTCGCCGCGCAACCGACGTGATGCTGGCGGGCAAGGTTGCCGTCGTTGCCGGTTACGGCGATGTGGGCAAGGGCTCTGCTGCTTCGCTGCGTCAGGGCGGTGCGCGCGTGCTCGTCACCGAAATCGATCCCATCTGCGCGCTTCAGGCCGCGATGGAGGGCTATGAAGTCGGCACCATGGAAGATGCAGCCCCGCGCGGCGACATCTTTGTGACCGCGACCGGCAACGT
>JAEZBH010000004.1 GCA_023427285.1 Pseudomonadota bacterium | reverse complement strand
GTGCTGACGGAGGGCGATGAAGCCGTCTCATCCACCCTTGTCCGCAAGAAACTGGCGGAAGGCAACGTTGCCGCCGCCGCCCGTCTGCTGGGGCGCTGGTGGGGCATAGAGGGCGTTGTGGAAGGCGGCGACCAGCGCGGCCGCACCATCAATTTCCCGACCGCCAACGTAACCCTGGGCGATTACGCCCGCCCGCGTTACGGCGTTTATGCCATTCGCATGATTCTGCCGGAGGGGCGTGTGGTTGAAGGCGTTGCCAATATCGGCATCCGCCCGACGTTCGACCCCCCGCGCGAACTTCTGGAAGCGCACCTGTTCGACTTCTCGGGCGACCTCTACGGCCAGACCGTACGGGTGGAGCTGATCGAGTTCATTCGCCCCGAGATGCGCTTTGCCGGCCTTGAGGCGCTGCGCACCCAGATCAGCGTGGATTGCGCCATGGCGCTGAAGATTCTGCGCCAGCCCGGCTATGGCCACAACCAGTTCAAGCCGCCCCGGTCGATCTCCCGGGCTTCGGCCTAGAGCAGCTTTCGAGCAGGATGGCACATCCTGCGGTTAAGAAAGTGCGACCAACCAGATACTTAGAGCGGGCGACCTGCTGCAATCTGGTCGCAAACCGCTCTAATCATTTCAACCATCGCTCGACTGGTCTCATCAGAATTAAAGAGGCGTTGACCCAGCGTGCCGCTGCCATTACCGCTGCGCGGCAAGAAGACGCGAGGGAAGGACTAACGCCAATGACTGACGCTGCAATTCGCAACGATTGGACCCGCGAGGAAATCCACGCGCTGTTCGACCGGCCTTTCCTCGATCTTGTGTTCGATGCCCAGACGATTCACCGTCAGCATCACGCCGCCAACACCGTTCAGCTCTCCCAGCTGCTGTCGATCAAGACCGGCGGCTGCGCGGAAGACTGCGCCTACTGCCCGCAGTCGGCCAAGTTCGCCAAGGACACCGGCCTGAAGGCAGACAAGCTGATGGACGTTGACCTCGTGCTGGAGCAGGCCCGCGCCGCCAAGGAAGCCGGTGCGTCCCGTTTCTGCATGGGCGCCGCCTGGACCCGCCCGAAGGACCGCGACATCGACGCCATCTCGCAGATGATTGAGGGCGTGAAGGATCTGGGTCTTGAGGCCTGCGTCACCCTTGGCATGCTGGAGGCCCATCAGGCCAAAAAGCTGAAGGACGCCGGTCTCGACTACTACAACCACAACATCGACACCTCGCCCGAGCACTACAAGGAGATCATCTCCACCCGCTCGTTCGATGATCGTCTCGAAACCCTTTCCAACGTGCGTCAGGCTGGCATCAACGTCTGCTCCGGCGGCATCGTCGGCATGGGCGAGACCCGCGAGGACCGCGTCGGCATGCTGCACGCGCTGGCGACCCTGCCCGAGCATCCGCAGTCCGTTCCCATCAACCGCCTCGTGCAGGTGAAGGGCACGCCGCTCTACGGCAAGGACGAGCTGGAAAGCCTCGAATTCGTGCGCACCATCGCCGTTGCGCGCATCGTGATGCCGAAGTCGGTTGTGCGCCTGTCCGCTGGCCGCGAAACTATGTCAGACGAGCTTCAGGCCCTCTGCTTCATGGCCGGTGCCAGCTCCATCTTCTACGGCGAGAAGCTGCTGACGACGCCGAACCCGGCAGAGAACAGAGACACCGACCTTTTGAAGAAGCTTGGCATGCAGGCCGCCTGCGCCTGATCCTGTCCGCACCTGACAACAACAAAACAAGGGAGGCAGCCTATCCGGCTGCCTCCCATTTGTTTTATAAGCAAGCCTGTTCCTTGCCGCGTAACCGGAGATCTCCCCCATGAAGCCCCGCATCCAGCTCGACACCGCTCCCCTGCCCGATGGCGGCCAGCTTCAGCTGTTCAAGCGCGATACCGAATATTCCATCATGCTCGGCAACATCGAGCTGATGAACAGCCGCCTCAGCAAATCCGAAGAAGCGCTGGCAACGGTGGTGTGCGAGCGCCTGAAGGACATTCCCTCGCCCAAGCTGCTCATCGGCGGCCTCGGCATGGGCTTCACCCTGCGCGCTGCGCTGCGCACGCTGGGGCCGGACGCCAAGATCACGGTCGCCGAACTGGTGCCCGACATCCTGACGTGGGCCAAAACCCACATGGCGGACATCTACGGCGATTGCCTGGAAGATCGCCGCCTCAGCCTCGCCGTCACCGACGTCGCCGAGTTCATCTTCCCCGGCGCGGCCTATGACGCCATCCTGCTGGACGTGGACAACGGCCCCGAGGGTCTGGTTCAGGAATCCAACAACGCACTCTACAAGCGCCGTGGCCTCCTTGACGCCCGCGATGCCCTGAAGCCCGGCGGCATCCTCGCCGTGTGGTCGATCACCGGCAACATCCCCTTCACCAACCGCCTGAAGCGCGCTGGCTTTTCGGTGGAAGAACAGATCGTCCGCGCCCACGGCACTCGCCACGTGGTGTGGCTGGCAACCAAGATGAAGGGCTGAGGGGTTTAAGGGATTTTCGCAGGAGGGACTTGTCCCTCC
>JAEZBH010000490.1 GCA_023427285.1 Pseudomonadota bacterium | reverse complement strand
CCGCTGATCCGCGTGATGGCGGAAGCGGACGATGAGGTGCTGGTCAATCAGGCTGTTCAGGAGGTGTGCGAGGCCGTAAAGGCTTACGCATGACTGACATGCATGACGACGGTATCACTCGGCCTTTTGGCCGGGTCCTGATTGTTGCGGGTTCTGATTCAGGGGGCGGTGCGGGCATTCAGGCCGACATCAAGACCGTGACGGCGCTTGGCGGCTTCGCCATGACCGCGATCACGGCGCTGACCGCCCAGAACACCGAAGGGGTGTTCGGCATTTACGGGACGCCGCCGGAGTTCGTGCGCCAGCAGATGACGCTGGTGCTCGACGACATCGGCGCGGATGTCATCAAGACCGGAATGCTGCTGAACGCCGAGATCATCGCGGCAGTGGCGGATGAGGTGGCCGCGCGCGCAAGCCAGGTGCCGTTGGTGATTGATCCGGTGATGGTCGCCAAGGGTGGGGCCGGTCTGCTGGCGGATGCCGCCGTTGAGGCGCTGCGCACCCGGCTGCTGCCGATGGCAACGCTGGTGACGCCCAACGTGCCGGAAGCCGAACTGCTGGCCGGGCGCCCGATCACATCGGAAGACGACATGCTCGCGGCAGGACAGGCGATCCTGGGTCTTGGCCCGAAGGCCGTGCTGATGAAGGGCGGGCACCTGACCGGCGAGGTGGTCAATGACTTCCTCGTAACGACGGATGGCTGCATCACCATCAGCGGTCCGCGCTTTGAGACCGCTCACACCCACGGCACCGGATGCACGCTGGCCTCGGCCATCGCTACCGGCATCGGGCAGGGGCTGAGCCTGCACAGTGCGTGCGAGCGCGCTCGCCGCTACGTGGAAGAAGCCATTCGCACTGCGCCGGGGTTGGGGCGGGGCCATGGTCCGCTGAACCACCTGTGGGTTCTGCCGAAGCAGGCATAGCCTTTCTCTGATCGATTTGTTTTTGTTTTGCAGGAGGGGCTTGTCCCTCCTGCGCCGGCCTTCGTTTCAAGGGGCCGTGCTCTGCATCGGTTGAGGCGGGCCAGTCTTTCCTGATATCTTCAGAATTTAATTCAAGTTATTGATTATATTTGTAAAGCTGAAAATCAGCTGGATCAGTGGGGGTGCCACTTCGCCTCTGAATCCTCCAGTTTTTGGGCGTAAATCACATCCAGCGCGAAAACGGCGAGCACGCCGACAAGTGCCGCGATGGCCCAGTTGCGCTGAGGGTTGTCGCGGCGCAGGGCGGGCGTGAGGGCGGCAAGGTCTGCGACGTCGCCCGCCACCCGGCCCCACATCCACTTGGTGGGATGGCGGGTGGCGAGGATGCCGACACCGCTGGCGATCTCGCGCGTGCCGTACGACTTGAGCAGGTCGCGCTTGTCTGTAAGGCCGAGCGTGCGGCTCAGTTTGCGGTTGGAGAGGATCTCGGCGGCGCCGATGGCAAGGCTGGCCCAGCCAATGAGTTTGACGGTTTTCTCAATATCCATGGCCTGTCTCCCGCGTGATGCGTCTGAACCCAACGCGGGGAAGGGACAAGCGGTGCCGCTGGCCTTTGGTTTGCTGGCAGTTGGCCTATTGGCACTTGCGCCAGTGGCCCATGTCGAAGTGGAAGTGGTCCTTGTGGTAGGCGTCCGCTTCCGGCCCAAGGACGATCGAGAAGTAGCGGCAGGCGCTGCGGTGGGTCTCGCGCAGGAAGGCGCGCACGGTGCTGTCGCCGCCGTTCCAGTCGCGGTGAACGCGGATGCGGCGGCCATCGGCCAGCAGGAAACCGGCCACGTCCAGCGCATTGGCGCTGGCGTGCTCGGAGATCGGCGCGTTGGTCTGGCCGTTGCGGTTCCGGCAGGAGTAGCTGCCAAAAGTCTCAACAGTTTTAATATCTTGCCCGAAATACTTGCGAGATAGCGGTAGTACGCTCTCCCGTACCCACAGGTGATAACCGGCGATCATGGGGCAGGTGAGCGGCAGCTTGCGATCCGGCAGGGCAAGGGCGCTCAGCATCCGCGAGGTGCTGGTGGCCGCGCACGTTGGTGCATCCTGCCAGTCCTTCAGCGGCTCAACCGTCAGCCCCTGGGTCTGGCGCAATATGGTCTGGCACTGGGCCGGATTGGCGCGCAGGGCATAGAGCTGCTGCTGTACGTGGGCCGCTGACGGCGCATTGAGGTCGAGCGGCGGCAGCGGACGGGTGGGGGCAGGGCGCGGCCTCTCCGGCTTGGGCGTGCTGCCGCACCCGGCAACCATTGCAAGCAAAGCCAGACCCATGAGCCGCGTGGCGGCCCGCCCCAAAAAGACACTCGTGATCCGCATGGCTTAGGCGTAGCCAATCCTGACCGGGAAGGGAACCTCTGCGCGACGAACTGCTGAGCTGCGCTCGCTCGGTTTGACCGGACGAGTCGAAGCGGCGCGGTATGCGCACGCCAATATGAAGGGCTGCGGCAGGCCCCGGCAGCGCGGCCAGGAGCAAGTGCTGTGCTTCGCCTCGGCTTTCTTTTTGGGCGGAGCGGGGCCTGCGTTTGCGGCTGGATGCCGGGCGAGGCGCGGCGCGTATGCAGTCTCGAGTTTATAGAATTACGTTTAATTACCGTGAATTAGGTGGATATGTTGAATCAATATTTTCAGTGCGGAACCTCGTTCAAAATGGATAAGCCGAACGAGCGAACGTCAAAATGGCGCAGCTAGCGTTGCAAATTTCTCATTGACGCTTGGCTGTAAATTTGCGTTTTGACGGGCGGGCCACGCTTCCCCAACGAAGCGCGAGCTCTCTGTGAGGAGAGAATATCATGACGACGAATACCCCTGCTGCCGTTGCGGCAGCCACCCCGACTGTACGTCCCCAAAATCCGAATTTCTCGTCTGGTCCGTGCGCAAAGCGTCCGGGCTGGTCGCTCGACGCCTTGAAGGACGCGCCGCTGGGCCGTTCCCACCGTGCAAAGGTGGGCAAGACCAAGCTGAAGGCCGCCATCGACAAGACTCGCGAAGTCCTCGGCGTTCCCGCTGATTACCGCATCGGCATCGTTCCCGCATCCGACACCGGCGCTGTTGAAATGGCCCTGTGGTCGCTGCTGGGCGCACGTCCCATCACCATGCTGGCTTGGGAATCCTTCGGCGCCGGCTGGATCACCGACGTTGTGAAGCAGCTGAAGCTGGAAGCCACCACCATTGAAGCACCCTACGGCGAGCTACCGGACCTGACCAAGGTTGATACCGACACCGACGTCGTGTTCACCTGGAACGGCACCACCTCCGGCGTGCGCGTGCCCAACGGCGACTGGATCAAGGCTGACCGTCAGGGCCTGACCATCTGCGATGCAACCTCGGCTGCATTCGCCATGGACCTGCCGTGGGACAAGCTCGATGTCACCACCTTCTCCTGGCAGAAGGTGTTGGGCGGCGAGGGCGCGCATGGCGTGCTGATCCTCTCCCCGCGCGCTGTTGAGCGTCTGGAAAGCTACAAGCCGGCCTGGCCGCTGCCGAAGATCTTCCGCATGACGAAGAACAGCAAGCTCATCGAGGGCATCTTCGTTGGCGAGACCATCAACACCCCGTCCATGCTCTGCGTTGAAGATTACATCGACGCGCTGGACTGGGCCGCTTCGATCGGCGGCGGCAAGGGTCTGATCGCCCGCTCGGAAGCTAACTTCAAGGCGCTCCAGAGCTGGGTGGACAAGACCGACTGGGTTGAAAACCTGGCCGGTGACGCTGCCGTGCGTTCCTGCACCAGCGTGTGCCTGAAGATCGTTGATCCGTGGTTTGCGGGTCTGGACAAGGACGCACAGGCCGGTGTGCCGAAGGCCATCGCGTCGCTGCTGGAAAAGCAGGGCGTTGCCTACGACATCAACGGCTACCGCGATGCGCCGGCTGGCCTGCGCATCTGGTGCGGTGCGACCGTCGAGACGTCCGACGTCGAAGCCCTGACCGCCTGGCTGGACTGGGCCTTTGCCCAGGTGAAGGCCGAGCTGACCGCCAAGGCTGCCTAAACACACTTTCCTCTTTCTGACGATCAGGGGCGCGCCGTCTGCGTAAGAGACGCAGGCGGCCACCACCCCGGACAGGACTCGCTTTTTGCCGAAAGAAGGCCAGCGCGAGTTTAAAGTCATAGGATTTAAAGACATGGCTAAGGTACTGATTTCCGACAAGATGTCCCCGAAGGCTGCGGAGATTTTCCGGGCGCGCGGCATCGAGGTTGATGAGATTTTCGACCTGACCAAAGAGCAACTGCTCGAGAAGATCGGCGAGTATGACGGTCTTGCCATCCGCTCCTCGACCAAGGTGACCAAGGACGTGCTGGAAGCAGCCGCCAAGGGCAACCTGAAGGTCATCGGCCGCGCCGGTATCGGCGTTGACAACGTGGACGTGCCCGCCGCCACCGCGCAGGGCATCATTGTGATGAACACGCCGTTCGGCAACTCCATCACCACCGCCGAGCACGCGATTGCCATGATGTTCGCGCTGGCGCGCGACATTCCGGCTGCCGACGCCTCGACCCAGGCTGGCAAGTGGGAAAAGAACCGCTTCATGGGTGTTGAGCTGACCGGCAAGACGCTGGGCGTCATCGGTTGCGGCAACATCGGCTCGATTGTGGCCGACCGCGCTCAGGGCCTGAAGATGAAGGTGATCGGCTTCGATCCGTTCCTGACGCCGGAGCGCGCACAGGACGTGGGCATCGAGAAGGTGACGCTGGAAGACCTGCTGGCCCGCGCTGACTTCATCACCCTGCACACCCCGCTGACCGACAGCACCCGCAACGTGCTGAGCCGCGAGAACCTGGCCAAGACCAAGAAGGGCGTGCGCATCATCAACTGCGCCCGCGGCGGTCTGGTGGATGAGGCAGCCCTGAAGGACCTGCTGGAATCCGGTCACATTGCTGGCGCAGCACTGGACGTGTTCCTTGAGGAGCCGGCCAAGCAGAACCCGCTGTTCGGCACGCCGGGCCTCATCTGCACCCCGCACCTGGGTGCATCGACCACCGAAGCCCAGATCAACGTGGCGCTGCAGGTCGCTGAGCAGATGGCTGAGTACCTGTCGACCGGCGGTGTCTCGAACGCTCTGAACGTGCCGTCGCTGACGCCGGAAGAAGCGCCGAAGCTGCGCCCGTACATGAAGCTGGCCGAGCAGCTCGGCACGCTGGCTGGCCAGCTGGTCAGCAACGTGCAGGCCATTACGGTCGAGTACGAAGGCGCGATCGCCGAGCTGAACACCAAGCCGGTGACCGCCGCCATTCTGGCCGGTCTGTTCAAGCAGCACTCCGACACGGTGAACATGGTCAACGCGCCGTTCATCGCGAAGGACCGCAACATCGACGTCTCCGACGTCCGTCATGACCGTGAGGGCGACTACCACACGCTGGTCCGCCTGACCGTCAAGACCGACGCAGGCGAGCGCTCGGTGGCCGGTACGCTGTTCTCCAACCGCGAGCCGCGCCTCGTTGAGATGTTCGGCATCAAGGTTGAAGCCGACCTGACCGGCCCGATGCTGTTCGTCATCAACGAGGACAAGCCGGGCTTCATCGGCCGTCTCGGCTCGCTGCTGGGCGAGGCCAACGTGAACATCGGCACCTTCCACCTGGGTCGTCGCGCCGCTGGCGGCGAGGCCATTGTGCTGCTGACGCTGGACAGCGCCGTTCCGGAATGGCTGGTCGCCCAGCTGAAGGAGCTGCCGCAGGTTCGTGAAGTGAAGGCCCTGTCCTTCTAAGGCTGGCCTTTACGGAACGAAGCGACTAAAAGCCGTTCGCCCGGCTAGAAATCGGGCGAGCGGCTTTGGTGTGAATAGCCTGTCCGGGCGTTTATGAGATCGTCCGGGAATTGGGCCCGGAACATGAGGGGATAACTCACGTGACCGACTCGCTGTCTCTTGGCCTGTTGCCGGAAGGGCTGCGCGATGTGCTGCCGCCGCAGGCGGAAGCAGAGGCCCGGCTGTTGCGCATGTTGCTCGACCATCTGGCATCTTATGGCTACGAGCGGGTGGGAACGCCGCTGGTGGAGTTCGAGGAAAGCCTGACGCGCGGCTTCGGCGCTGCGCGCGCTTCCGATCTGTTCCGTCTGACCGATCCCATCAGCCAGAAACCGCTGGCGGTGCGCTCCGACGTGACCGGGCAGATTGCCCGCGTTGCCGCCACGCGCCTCAGCCATTACGCGCGCCCGCTGCGTCTCAGCTACGCAGGGCCGGTGCTGCGCATTAAAGGCTCGCAGCTGCGGGCCGACCGCCAGTTCATGCAGGCCGGTGCCGAGCTGATCGGCACGGACAGCCCGGAAGCCGTGGCCGAGATCGCAGGCCTTGCCCTCTCGGGTCTGCTGGGCCTTGGGCTGGATGCGGTCAATATCGATTTCGTGCTGCCCGACCTGATCCCGAGCATCGGCGCAGCGCTTGGCCTGGACCCGGTGGTAGTCGCTGCCGCAAGCGCGGCGCTTGACGCCAAGGATGCCGCTGCCGTTGCCGCTCTGCCTCACGCTGACGTGTGGCGCGGTCTGCTGGAAGCAACCGGCGATATCGCCAACGCCGAGGCCGTGATCGCCCGCACGCCGGGTATGCCGGACATCGCCCGCGAACGCCTCGGCGTGCTCGCCAAGCTGGCGCAGAGCCTGCCGCAGGACGCCAAGCTCGGCGTGACGGTGGACCCCGGCGAGACGCGCGGCTTTGCCTACCAGACGTGGATCGGCTTCTCCCTGTTCGCCAAGGGCATTCGCGGGGAAGTTGGACGGGGCGGCGCATACGTTATTCGCAAGCCCGCAAATGGCGTTGAGGGCGGCGGCGAGGAGCCTGCCGTTGGCTTCTCCCTCTATCTCGATGGGCTGGTGGAAGCAGGGCAGGGCGTGGAAGTAATGCCGCGCCTGTTCCTTGCCCACGGCACGTCGCCACAGGATATCGAGCGGCTGCGCGGCGAGGGCTGGGCCATCGTGCGCGCGCTGGACGACACCGATACCGCAGAGGCAGCCCGCGCACAGCGGTGCAGCCACTATTGGGACGGGCGAAAGATTCAAATGGTCTAACCAGGCGGGATAGTCAGTCCTGCACGCGCGCGCGACAAACGGCGCGGGCGTGGAGGGCTGGTGGCCGGGTGCGCCCGGTGTCCCTTCGATTGGCAAGGAAAGAGAGTAGTCTAATGGCCAACGTAGTGGTGGTCGGCGCCCAATGGGGTGACGAAGGCAAGGGTAAGATCGTTGACTGGCTGTCTGAGCGCGCCGATGTGGTGGTGCGCTTCCAGGGCGGCCACAATGCCGGTCACACGCTGGTCATCGGCGACAAGACCTTCAAGCTGTCGCTGCTGCCGTCCGGCATCGTGCGCGGCACGCTGAGCGTCATTGGTCACGGCGTTGTGCTTGACCCGTGGGCGCTGAAGGCCGAGGTCGAGCGCATTCGCGAGCAGGGCGTTGAGATCACCCCTGAGAACCTGCAAATCTCCGAACAGTGCCCGCTGATCCTGCCGTGCCACCGCGATCTGGACGCGCTGCGCGAAGACGCATCGGGCAACGCTAAGATCGGCACCACCCGTCGCGGCATCGGCCCGGCTTACGAGGACAAGGTTGGCCGCCGTGCGCTGCGCGTATGCGACCTTGAAGACCTGGACGCCGCCTCTGGCCAGATCGACCGCCTGCTGGCGCACCACAACGCGCTGCGCGCCGGTTTCGGCCAGCCCGCAATCGACCGCGAGCAGCTGATCGCCGAGCTGAAGGAAATCGCGCCGTTCATCACGCCGTTCACCGCGCCGGTGTGGCAGACGCTGAACGACGCCCGCAAGGCTGGCAAGCGCATCCTGTTCGAGGGCGCGCAGGGCATTCTGCTCGACGTGGACATGGGCACCTATCCGTTCGTGACCTCCTCGCAGACCGTCTCCGGTCAGGCAGCCACCGGTTCGGGCCTCGGCCCGGCAGCGCTGGATTACGTGCTTGGCATCTGCAAGGCCTACACC
>JAEZBH010000465.1 GCA_023427285.1 Pseudomonadota bacterium | reverse complement strand
GGTCAGATCCCGCGCTTGCAGGTATGAACTTCTCTCCGCGCCGAGGCTCAGGATGCTTGCTGATAAGGGGCACCAAACTCGCGGCGAAATTGCTGCGGCGTGCACCCTGTCGCCTTGCGGAACGCATAGCAAAAACTGGACGGTGAGCCGAAGCCCATGGAATAGGCGATGGACTTGACGCTCTCGTTGCTGGCCAGCAGCCGCTTGGCGTTATCAATCCGGCTTTGGGCGATATAATCTCCGATGGAGCAGCCGCGACTGGCGCGAAAGCTGCGGGTCAGGTGACGTACGGAAAGACCGCAGAGTTCGGCAAGCTCGCCGAGCGTCGGCGGGGTGCGCACTTCGCGCAGGCGCTCATCGATATGGCGCAGCCGCCACGGCGGCAGGCCACCGGAGGCGGCTTCATCATTGATGCCCAGATAAAACCGGCACAGCTCAATGGCGATCTGGAGCGAGAGGGATTCACAAAGTGCCTGACTGGCAAAACCGGGATGGCGCGCTTCTTCCGCCAGCCGCAGCAACAGGCGCTGAATGGTATCGTGAGAGAAATTGATGCCCGCTTCCAGCCGACGGTCAGTCCACTCCAGTTCGGTTTCCGTCCATTGCTCAATGCAGTCTGCGTTCAGAAGGCAAAGCACGGAAGTCTGGTTGCCGCCGTCGCTGCGGGCGCGCCACACCTCTTTGGGTGGAATGAGAAAAACCTTGCCGAGATTCTCGAAACGATGCGGCGACCAGCGGTTTTCAAACGATGCCCTCGCATTGCGGGTGCGGGGGGTGAGGCTGAGGTCAATCCAGAAGGATTTATCCTGACAGCGTGACGAATCGACCGGCTGGTCGATCCGGAAGTGCGCGATCTGGACCGTGGCCATGGAGGTTTTGAGTTCGGCCTCAACGGTCATCAATTCCGGATTGGCGCTCGCCATGCCGCTGTTCTCCCCATTGCGTGCTGTCGTCGTTCTATTGTTTTCGCCAGCATAACAGAGGCCGGAGAAATTCCGCAAATCGCCTGGCTCGGGCATTGCGGCCCGCCGCCGTCATTGTGGCCAGTGCTCGACACTGCAAGCGGTTGAGGGCTTTTCAGCCTCGCGCGATCATTCAGGCACGCATGAAGGAGGACTGAATGGCCAAAGGGCTTTTCGATTGTACCGGCAAGGTGACGCTGGTGACGGGCGGTAATGGCGGCATTGGCCTTGGCTTTGCGCGTGGCGTGGCCAAGATGGGCGGCGACATTGCAATCTGGGCGCGCAATGCCGAGAAGAACGCGGCGGCCAAAGCCGAGCTGGAAGCCGCAGGCGCGGGAAAAGTGATTACTTATCAGGTTGATGTGACTGATGAGACGCAAGTGGTGGCCGGTTATGAGCGCCTGCTTGCAGACCTTGGCCGCGTGGACTGCGTGTTCGCCAATTCGGGCCGTCCGTCTGCCTCCCGCTCAATGCTGGATATGCCGACAAGCGAATGGCAGGACCTGCTGAACGTCAACCTGAACGGGGCTTTCTTCACCCTGCGCGAAGGTGCGCGGGCCATGGTGAAGCGCGCCGAGGCTGGCGATCCGGGCGGCTCTCTGGTGGCTTGCGGCAGCCTTTCCATGTACATGGGCCTGCCGGGCAAACAGAATTATGCGGCGTCCAAGGGCGCGCTCGGCGCGATTGTACGCGGCATGGCGGCGGAATTCGGGAAATATCGCATCCGCGCTAATGCAATTGCGCCCGGATTTATCGTGACGCCGATGATGGGGCCTGAGGCTCAGCCGATTATCGATATGTTCGCCCAGAGAACCCCAATTCCGCGCGGCGGCACGCCGGAGGATTTCGAGGGAATCGGCGCGTATCTGGCGAGCGATGCCTCCTCGTTCCACAGCGGCGATACCCTCGTCATTGACGGCGCATATCTTATTCGACCGATGTAAGCGGAGGGGCCGGGTCATGCGGGTGCTCAATATTCACGGTGTCGGCGATGTTCGGCTTGACCCATACGAGCGCCCTGCGCCCGGCCCGAGAGATGTCGTTATCAAGATGAAAGCCTGCGGCATCTGCGGCAGTGATCTCACCTACATCAAGGCGGGCGGGATCAACCGCAAGCCGGAGGGCGTTACGGCGCTCGGTCACGAGGGTGCGGGCGAGGTTCTGGCCGTGGGCCAAGACGTTGAGGGCGTGCAGGTTGGCCAGCCGGTCATTGTCAACCCGATGAATACGCCCAGTTATATCGGCAGCGGCGGGCCGGAGGGTGCGTTCACCGAAGAGTTGCTGGTGCGCGAGGCCCGGCTGCATGACAATCTGCTGCCGGTGCCGGAGGGTGTTCCTTACGACGTGGCCGCCATGTGCGAGCCCTTGGCGGTGGCGCTCCACGGCCTCAATCGCGCCGAGGCGAAGGCGGGCGACAGGGTGGTTATTTTCGGCTGCGGCCCGATAGGCCTTGGCATGGTGTTGTGGGCGATTGATCGCGGGTGCCGGGATGTGATTGCGCTTGATCTGGCAGACGAGCGGCTGGAGCGCGCCAAGGCGCTGGGAGCGCATGTCATCAACCCGGCGCGGGAGGATACAGCGGCCCGGATCAAGGAAATACACGGCGTTGAGACCGTTTTCGGGCGAGAGAAAGCGGGCACCGATGCATATATCGATGCCGCTGGTGCGCCGTCCATTCTTGCCGATGTGGTGGCATTGGCGAAGCGTCATGCGCGGCATGTGATTACGGCGGCCTATATGAAGCCGATCGAATTGCCCGCAGGCTTAATGCTGACCAGCGAGATGACCATCACCACGGCGGTGGGCTATCCAACGGAAATGCCTGAGGTGGTGGCGGCAATGCCGCGCCTGAAAGAGCGGATCGCCTCGCTCATCAGCCACCGGCTGCCGTTTGAGCAGGTCGTGCAAGGCCTGGAGATCGCCGCGTCTCCGCAATCCGCCAAGGTCATGATCGAGTTTTCAGAAAATTCGGAGTGAACGGGCAGCGCCTGCATTCGCTTGCTCGATAGCTAATCGAGCGAGGCAGATATAAATTGCCGGTTATATTTCGAGGGGGCGCGGCGGTGGCCATGCCCCCTCGAATTGCTTTATGCGAACGCCTCTTCGCCTTCCAGCTTGGTGCGGTGCAGCATGCGGCCCGCATTCGGATCATACGGCGTTGCGCGGTGCATGGTGCCGGTGTTGTCCCAGATCACCAGATCGCCCACCGTCCACTTGTGGCGATAGCAGAACTCCGGCTGGGTGGCCCATTCGCGCAGGCGCACCAGAAGCTCGGCGCTCTTCTTGTAGTCCATGCCAACCACATGGCGTGCGGTGCAGCCGAGCACGAGCGATTTGCGGCCAGAGCGATGGTTCCACACAAGCGGCAGTTCGTTGTCGCCAATGGCCATCATGCCCTGAAGGGTTCTGAGGCTTGGCTCCGGATCGTAATAGAACAGCGAGTTCCATGCCGAATGCATCACGCGCAGCTTGCTGTATTCCTCCTTCTCTTCTTCAGAGAGGTCATCGTAGGCTGCATAGGTGTTGCAAAATTCGGTGTCGCCGCCTTCGGGTGCCAAAACCTTGGCCGAAAGCAGCGAGGCAAGGATCGGCACTTCGTTCATGGTGCCGTCAATATGCCAGTAGAGCGACCCTTTGAGGTAGTCGGCGGTTGCATTCTCTTTGGTGTCGAGCGTGACCTTGTACACCTTCTCGCCCCGCATCTCGGGCGCAAAGTTGCCCAGGGTCTCGGTGAAGAGAACCTGCTCATCGTCGGTGAAGCCGATTTGCGGAAACACCAGAACGCCCCGTGCTTCAAGAAGCCGGCGGATCTCACCGGCATACTTTCCGCTCAGCAGCGTCGCCTTGTCGGACCTGATCTCGGTACCGATCCGAGGCTTCAGGTCATTGGTTTCAAAAGTCATGATTTTCTTCTGCTCCTATTCTTCCAACGGCACCCGCATCGAGTTGAATACCCAGGCGACAACGCCATAGGTTCCAATGGTGTAGAGAAGTTCCATCAATTGCTTGGGGCCGAGTTCCCCAATCAGCTCGGCCCAAGTCGCGTCGCTGGTCTCCGCCCGGTCGATGATGTCATCGACGGCTTGCAGGACATGCGCCTCCAGCGGTGACCAGACCGGATCGGCGGGGCCGACCTTCACCGCCTCGATCTGCGCATCGGTCAGGCCGACGCTGCGCCCGATGTTGCAATGATGGAACCATTCGTATGTGCTGTTATAGCGGTGGCCGACCCGCAGGATTGCGATCTCCCGCAGTTTCGGGTCGAGTTCCAAATCCTGCATGATGAATTTGTTATAGCCCCCCCACGCCAGGGATAGTTTGGGGTGATTGGCCATGATCTGAAGCGAGGTCCAGCGCGTGCCGGCATCGCGCGTGGCGGCCGGGTCAAGCAGTGCGAAAAAGTCGTGAACCTCGTCCGTCCATTGGTCGGCCGGAAGCGGCGGCATGCGCGGCGGCAGCTGGCTCATGAATATCTCTCCGGTTTGCCGAACCGCTTGCGCGGCAGGCTTTGACAACAGGTTATGAAGGAGAAGGGAGCCTGTCCAAGAGGGAGTACGCCATTGGCGGGCAATAGCGCCCTGACGATGAACGACGTGACTCCCTCTGGACAGACCACTTTCATCAGAATTCGAACTTGAGGTTCACGCCATAGGTGCGCGGCGCCGCCTGCGAGGCGACGACGCTGGTGGCCTGCGACATCTTCTGGGCATAATGAACCGTGTTGCCGAGGTTCCGGCCCCAGATTTCAAGCGCAAGCTTCTCGGTTGGGCGATACTCAATGGACGCGTTTATCAGGTCGTATTCCGGCTGGCGCAGGAAGTTGTCAGGCTCGAACGAGTAGCCGCTGTTGTAGCTGTAGAGGACCGAGAATTGAATTTCCCCGGTATGGCCGACCGGGGCTGTGTAAGACGACCCGATGCTGGCGCTGAACTTGGGAGCCAGCGGCGTTCTGTTGCCCTTGGCATCGCCGATGCAGGTGCGAAGCCCGCCGGTGGCCGGGCCGGTTGAGTGCCCTGGATTGGCGATGCCCGGATTGTTGCATACGGCTGGGTTCGGATAGACCCACGGTGCAAACGGGAATTCGGAGTACTTCGACTTGAGCAGCGTGAAGCCGCCGTACAGCCGCAGACGCTCGGTTGGGGCCGCTTCGAACTCGGCATCCAGACCATCTACCTTGACCTTGCCCGCATTGAGCAGCGTGGTTGCCGGAATGGTGCTGCCCGCCGCCGAGCGGACCTGATAGTCGTCGATATCGTAATGATAGGCGGCAAGGTTGAGGCGCAGGCGGCGGTCGAACAATTCAGACTTCAGGCCGACTTCATAAGCGGTGATGTACTGGGGCCGCACAGATGGCGAGGTCGGGTTCTGCAAGCTCCATGCGCCCGCCTTGAAGCCGCGGTTGAGAGAGGCGTAGATGTTGATGTCTTGCGTCAGATCCTGCCGCAGCGAGAAGCGATAGGTGAATTCGCCATAGTTCAGCCGGTCGTTGACCGTGGTGACAGGCAGGGGCAGCCCGACCGGCGAGACCGTCGCTTCGAACTTGCGGCGGTCTTCCGTGTAGCGCAGGCCGCCTGTCAGGTGCGTTGTTGGGGTCAGGGAATAGCTCAGCTCCGCAAAGGCGGCGTAGCTGTTGGTGGTCATCTTGTCGTCGATGTCTGACCCGAGGTTGGCCGCGCCGAACAAAAGCCCACGCTGCGCCATGTCCATGGTGTTGATGGTCCGCAGGAAGAACAATCCGGTCTGCCAGGAAAATGCGCCGCCACCAGCAGAGGCCAGGCGCAATTCCTGCTGATAGGACCGGGTGCCGGATGTGTAGTCGAGAAAGAGCAGGGACAGCGGACCGCCATCCGTATCGAACGGGCTGTTGTTTTCCGTATCGCGAAGGGCGCTGAGGCTGGTCAGTGTTGCCCAGTCGAAATCGAACTCGCCGGTGAGGCTGATGCCCCAGTTGGTGATGCGGGACTGAGATTTATCGTTGGCGGTTGTATCGTGCCCCGACGGCTGCCGGTTGCCCATCAGGTCGGGGATGCCATCGCCAAGCCGCCAGCCGATGGCCGTATTGTCCTCCAGCTTGTTATAATCTCCGGCGAAAGTAATTTTCGCGGCCCCGCTTGCGGAATTCCAGACCAATTTGGAGCGTGCGCCCCAATGCCAGCCGAGCTGGTTTTCGGTATTGCGGGTAAGGTTGCGCCCCCAACCGTTAGCCTGATGAGAGCCGGTCAGGGCGATGTCTGCCGCCAGAGTGTCGGACAGAGGGCCGCCGACATAGAGCTGGCCG
>JAEZBH010000439.1 GCA_023427285.1 Pseudomonadota bacterium | reverse complement strand
TCGCTGCGCCGCGCTGCCACTCTGGAAGTGTCTGAGGGCGTGGTTGCCGGTTACGTGCACAACGCAACCGCACCGGGCATCGGCAAGATCGGCGTTCTGGTGGCTCTCGAGTCGGCTGGCGATGCTGCAAAGCTGGAGGCCCTCGGCAAGCAGATCGCCATGCACGTGGCCGCTGTGAGCCCGCTGGCTCTGGACGAAACCGGTATCGATCCGGAAGTGCTGAACCGCGAGCGCGCTATTGCCGCCGAGAAGGCCGCAGCTTCGGGCAAGCCGGCTGAAATCGTCGAGAAGATGGTCGAAGGCGCTCTGCGCAAGTTCAAGGAAGAAGTGGTTCTCCTGAGCCAGGTCTTCGTGATGGACGGCAAGACCAAGGTTGGCGACGTGGTGGCCCAGGCTGCCAAGGACGTTGGCGCTCCGGTCACCCTGAAGAGCTTCGTGCGCTTCCAGCTGGGCGAAGGCATCGAGAAGCAGGAAAGCGATTTTGCTGCTGAAGTTGCTGCTGCTGCCGGCACCAAGTAAACCGAACTGTTGGCAGGACCGGTCAGCGCCAGTATGGTGCTGGCCGGTTTTGCTTGTCTGAAGACCAGCGTCAGGCCATTCAGGCTTGGGACGCATCGAACAAACTGAGATGAAGAGAGAAGGGGACTATGACGGCGCGGCGGCGATTTAACCGGGTCCTCCTCAAACTCTCCGGCGAGTCCCTGATGGGCACCGGGCAGTACGGCATCGATCCGGCGACGGTTGAGCGGATTGCAATCGAAGTGAAGCTGGCGCGCGATGCCGGTTTCCAGATCTGTCTGGTGGTGGGCGGCGGAAACATCTTCCGCGGGCTGGCAGCAGCCGCCAAGGGCTTCGACCGGGCCTCTGCCGACTACATGGGCATGCTGGCGACGGTGATGAACGCGCTGGCGGTTCAGAACGCGCTGGAGCACCTGGGCGTTGAGACGCGGGTGCAGTCCGCCATTCCCATGTCGAGCGTGTGCGAACCCTACATCCGGCGTCGCGCGGTGCGGCACATGGAGAAGGGGCGCATCGTGATTTTTGCGGCTGGCACCGGCAACCCGTTCTTCACCACCGATACGGCAGCGGCGCTGCGCGCGGCCGAAATGGCCTGCGACGGCCTGCTGAAAGGCACGCAGGTGGACGGCGTTTACACGGCCGACCCGAAGAAAGACCCGGATGCTGTTCGTTATGATACGCTGACCTTCAACAAGGTTCTGGCGGACGATCTGAAGGTTCTGGACGCTTCTGCCGTGGCGCTGTGCCGCGACAACAACATCCCGATTGTTGTTTTCTCGATTCATGAACATGGGAACCTGGCCCGCGTGCTTGAAGGCACCGGCACGGCAACCATTATCCGCAACGAAGCCTGACAACGGGGCAAGATATTATGAGCAGCTACGATAAAGCCGACCTTGAGCGCCGGATGCGCGGCGCGCTGGAAACCCTGAAGCACGCCTTTGCCGGTCTGCGTACGGGCCGTGCGTCCACGACGCTTCTCGATCCGATCGTGGTGGAAGTGTACGGCGCCAACATGCCCCTGAACCAGGTGGCGACCGTGACCGCGCCTGAGCCGCGCATGCTCTCCGTGCAGGTGTGGGACCGCTCGAACGCAAACGCCGTTGAGAAGGCGCTGCGCTCCTCGGGCCTGGGTCTGAACCCGATCGCCGAAGGCCAGGTCATCCGTCTGCCTATCCCTGAACTGACGGAAGAGCGCCGCAAGGAACTGGCCAAGCTCACCAACCAGTATGCCGAGAAGGCCCGCGTTGCATGCCGCAACGTGCGCCGCGACGGCATGGATGCCCTGAAGAAGGCAGAGAAGGACGGCGAGATCGGTCAGGACGACCACAAGCGCCGTGCCGATGAGATCCAGAAGATCACCGACAAGATCATCGGTGAGATCGATGCGGCAGCGTCCGCGAAGGAAAAAGAGATCCTCGGTAAGTGATAGGCTGACGTTGACCGCGACCGCATCCTCTCTTCCGGCCGCGCATACGCCGCCAAGGCATATCGCGATCATCATGGACGGCAATGGCCGGTGGGCGAAGCGGCGGCTGCTGCCGCGCGCCCTTGGTCACCGTCAGGGTGCGGAGGCCGTGCGTCGCACGGTGACGGCCTGTGCAGAAATGGGCGTAGGGTATTTAACGCTCTACGCCTTTTCTTCCGAGAACTGGAAACGTCCGCCCGAAGAGGTGGACGATCTGATGGGCCTTTTGCGCCATTACCTGCGCAACGAAGTGGCGGAGTTGAACCGCCAGAACGTGCGGCTCAAGGTGATTGGCCAACGCGACCGCCTGTCGCCGGACGTGGTGGCGCTGGTGGAGGAATCCGAGGCGCTGACGGCTGGTAATGCCGGGCTGACCCTGATCCTTGCGCTGAATTACGGTGCTCAGGCTGAAATCGCCTCCGCCGCGCGGGAGATTGCCCGCAAGGTGAAGGCGGGCGAGATCGAGCCGGAGGACGTGTGCGAGGAAACGGTGGCCAGTCACCTCCTCACCCGCGACATTCCTGACCCGGACGTCATCATCCGCACCTCGGGCGAGCAGCGCCTTTCCAATTTCCTGCTGTGGCAGGCGGCTTATGCCGAACTGATTTTCGTGCCGTGCCTGTGGCCGGACTTCGACCGGGAAGCGCTTGAGGCGGCAATCGCCGACTTTTCCCAGCGCGATCGGCGCTTTGGCGGACGGTGATTTTTCGTGTCGATGAAACAGGTTCCCCCTGCCGCTGAACCGGCAAAATCCGATTTGAAAACCCGTGCCATTGCCGGGGTGGTGATGGCTGGCATTGCTCTTGGCCTTCTGTGGCTGGGCGGTCTGGCCTTCCTGACGCTGGCGCTGATTATCGGCGCGCTGGTGCTGCGGGAATGGTGCACCATCACCGGCACTGCCCAGCCGCGCAGCCTTTACCTTGTGGCGCTGACCGTGCTGGCCGCCAGCTTTGGTCTTGCAGGGGCAGGCAATTGGTCGGCGGGCTTTGCTCTGGCCCTTGGCGGTGGTCTGCTGATCGGCCTGTCGGGGCTGGTTTTCCGTCAGCGCGCGCTGCGCTGGGTCGGCTCGGGCCTGATCTATGCAGCGGTGCCCGCCCTTGCGCTGGCATGGCTGAGACAGCTGCCGGACGGTTTCCAGACCGTGCTTTGGGTGATGCTGGCGGTGGTCATGACCGACACCTGCGCCTATTTTGCAGGGCGTCGCTTCGGTGGCCCCAAGCTGGCCCCGCGTGTGAGCCCGAAGAAAACCTGGTCGGGCCTCATCGGCGGCATGGCGGGCGCGGCGCTGTCCGGCTGGCTGCTGGGGGCGCTGTTCTCCCTGCCGCTGGACAAGGCGCTGGTGCTGGCAGGCGGCGCGGCTGTTCTCGCCGTGGTCTCGCAAATGGGTGATCTGGGCGAATCCGCCTTGAAACGGACCTTCGGCGTGAAAGATTCCGGAAGCATTCTGCCGGGACATGGGGGTATCATGGACCGCGTGGATGGTCTGGTCGCAGCGGTGCCTCTGGTTGCGCTGGCTGAACTGTTCGGCTTTGGAATAGGAGCGCTTCTGTGAGTGTACGGCCCATTACCATCCTGGGCGCGACGGGCTCGATTGGCCGATCGACGCTTGATCTGGTAGGCCGCAATCCTGACAAGTATCGCTGCGTGGCGCTGACGGCGAACAGCAACGTTGTTGAGCTGGCCGAGGCTGCCCGAAAGTTTCGCCCTGACGTGGCCGTTGTGGCCGACGTGAACGCCTATGGCGCGCTGAAGGAGGCCCTCAGCGGCACCGGCATCGAGGCGGCTGCCGGTCCTGGGGCCGTGGCCGAAGCGGCGGAGCGTCCGGCGGACTGGGTGATGTCCGCCATTGTCGGCGCAGCGGGCCTACAGCCGACGCTGAAGGCTGTTGAGCGCGGCGCAACCGTTGCTCTGGCCAACAAGGAATCCCTCGTCTGTGCGGGCGATCTGGTGACGCGTGCGGCCAACGACAGCGGTGGGCGTCTGCTGCCGGTCGATTCCGAGCATAACGCCATCCATCAGGTGTTCGATTACGAACGCCCGGAGCGGGTGGCGCGGGTGATCCTGACCGCCTCGGGGGGGCCGTTCCGCGAGCGCACGCTTGAGGAAATGGCGCAGGTGACGCGCGCGCAGGCGCTGTCGCACCCGGTCTGGTCCATGGGCGCGAAGATTTCCATCGATTCGGCAACCCTGATGAACAAGGGGCTGGAGCTGATCGAGGCGCACCACCTGTTTCCGGTTTCGGTCGATCAGCTTGACGTGCTGGTTCACCCGCAATCGGTTGTCCATTCGCTGGTGGAATATGTGGACGGCTCGGTGCTGGCCCAGCTTGGCACGCCCGACATGCGCACGCCGATTGCCTACACGCTGGCC
>JAEZBH010000405.1 GCA_023427285.1 Pseudomonadota bacterium | reverse complement strand
GGCCAGCTCCAGCTCGCCGAGGAAATCTCCGAAGCGGCGGCGCAGCTCTGCAAGGAAGGCGCGGTCGCTGAGGCCGACAAGGGCCGGGCCTTCACGCTCCGACACGGTCCAGACGATACAGGCGCGGTTGTTCTGAAGCGGCAGGATGGCGAACGGGCCATCCGGCAGGAAACGCTCGTGCGCCACGTCGCCGTGGGGCTTCTCATGCGCAACGGTGGTGACGATGCCGTGCTGGCGGTAGGACCACTGGGCGCAGCGGATGCCGACCTGATCGCGCAGGGTGGAGCGGCGGCCTTCCGCCGAGACGAGCAACGGCGCGATGAGCTTCTGGCCGCTGGCGAGCACAGCCTCGACCCGGCTGGTGTTGCGGGTCCAGCTGGCCAGCCGGTCTGGCGCGAACAGGTGCAGGCCCTGCGCCTTGCCCGCGGCTTCCAGCAGCGCGGCGCGGAGCTTGCGGTTCTCGAACATGTAGCCGAGCGGCTCATTGCCAATGGCGGAGCTGTCGAACTGGAGGAACCGGGGCGAATCGCCGTCGGTGACCATGATTTCGCGGATCGGCTGGGCGGCGTCTGCCAGATAGGGCCACACGCCGATGGCCTGGAACATCTTGCCCGAGGCGTTGGCGATGGCGGAGGCGCGGCCATCGAACCCGGCGGCAAGGGTGGTGGTGAGGTCTGCCGCGTCCACCACGGCAACTTCAAGGCCGTGGGAGGTGAGGGCCAGCGCCAGCGACATGCCCACAAGACCGCCGCCGATGATGATGGCATCAACCGAAAGTGCCTTGTTCGTATCCGACATGCGCGTGTCCTTCACCTTGACGGGAGCCTATGCTGTCCGCCTTATGCCCTTGCAAGGTAGGATTTTCCACAGGCATCGCCAACGGTTCAGTGCGACGCAGGCTCAACCCTGCCTTGTTCATGCCGCGATCAACGGTTTATCGTGCAGCAAAGCCGCGCTTACTTGACGGTGACGGGGCCTTGCGGCTCATAACACCTCACCGAACAGGCATGAGTCCGGCGTGCCGGACAGATGATCGGCCGGACACAGTTAGATCAAGGCAGGACAAGGGTTCAGAACAGTGGCCAGTGCGCGCTTCCTCAAGTTGCCCAGCACCGTCTTTCAGAAAATGGGCGTTGCGGCTGAACCGGCCATGCGCGTTGTGGGCGGCGCATTTCTTGGGCTGTTTGGCCTGTGCCTCTTGGGCGCTTTGCTCAGTTACGACCCGGCGGACCCTTCGCTGAACCATGCAACGGACGCCAGCCCCGCCAACTGGCTGGGCTATGCGGGAGCCTCTTTGGCGGACGTTGGCTATCAGGTGTTCGGCCTTGGCGCGTGGTTCGTGGTCATTCCGCTGTTGTGCTGGGCGTTCCGCGCGCTGCGCCGCCTGCCGCTGCAAAACCTGCGCCGCGCCATGATCTTTGCCTTCAGCGGCGCGATCGTGCTCAGCCTTGCCTGCGGCTGGGTGCCTGCCTGGCCGAGCTGGCCGGTGGATGCGGGCGTGGGCGGCGTGATCGGCTTCCTTGGCGTTAAAGGCGTGACGGCGCTCAGCGAGACCTGGAATCTGGTGCCGCTCGGCTGGGCGTTCTGCGTGCCGCTGCTCATCATCGGCCTGGTGCTGTTCACGTTCAGCCTTGGGCTGGAGAGAAGCGACTGGGAGCGCGTGAAGGCCCTGTTCCGCCGCCGCGAGCGCTATGTGCCGCCGTATGAGCTGGAAGAGGAAGCGCCCAAGCCCCAGAGCATCCGCCGCGAGCCCAAGCTGATGGCCCCGGAGATCAGCGCGCCGCTTGAGGAAGAAGACGCGCCCAAGCCGCGCCTGCGCGACCGCATTCTGCCGCCCAAGAAGGAAGCCGCGCCGGTGGCAAAGCCGACCAAGCAGGGCGACCTGAAGCTGGGCGACAAGTACGAATCCCCCAGCCTCGACCTGCTGGCCGAGGTGGTGAAGTCTGACACCCGCGGCTTTGACCGCACCGCGCTTGAGCAGAATGCGCGGCTGCTGGAGTCGGTGCTGGAAGACTATGGCGTCAAAGGCCAGATCCTTCAGGTGCGCCCCGGCCCGGTTGTCACCATGTACGAGCTGGAGCCCGCGCCGGGCATCAAGTCTTCCCGCGTCATTGGCCTTGCGGACGATATCGCCCGCTCCATGAGCGCCATTTCGGCCCGCGTGGCGGTGGTGCCGGGCCGCAACGTCATCGGCATCGAATTGCCGAACGCCAAGCGCGATACGGTTTACCTGAAGGAGCTGCTGCTCTCTGACGGCTTCACCACCGACAAGAAGACCCTGCCGATGGTGCTGGGCAAGGACATTGCGGGCGATGCCGTGGTGGCCGACCTTGCGCCGATGCCGCACCTCCTGATTGCGGGTACGACGGGTTCGGGTAAGTCGGTCGGCCTGAACGGCATGATCGTCTCGCTGCTCTATCGCATGGCGCCTGACCGGCTGCGCTTCATCATGATCGACCCCAAGATGCTGGAGCTTTCGGTTTACGACGGCATTCCGCATCTTCTGGCCCCGGTCGTCACCGAGCCGAAGAAGGCCATTGCCGCCCTCAAGTGGGCCGTGCGCGAGATGGACGACCGCTATCGCAAGATGGCCAGCGTCAACGCCCGCTCGCTGGCCGGCTTCAACGAGTAGGTGATGGAGAGCAAATCGCGCGGGCAATCGCTCGTGCGCCGCGTTCACACCGGCTACGACCGCGAGAGCGGCCAGCCGATCTATGAAGAGCAGACCTTCGATTTCGATCCGCTGCCGCTGATCGTTGTGGTGGTGGACGAGCTGGACGCCCTGATGATGGTGGCGGGCAAGGAAGTGGAAATCCTCATCCAGCGCCTGGCCCAGAAGGCGCGTGCGGCGGGCATCCACCTCATCATGGCAACGCAGCGTCCGTCCGTTGACGTCATCACCGGCGTCATCAAGGCCAACCTGCCGACCCGCATCTCCTTCTCCGTCACCTCCAAGATCGACAGCCGCACCATCCTTGGCGAGCAGGGCGCAGAGCAGCTGCTGGGCAAGGGCGACATGCTCTACAT
>JAEZBH010000381.1 GCA_023427285.1 Pseudomonadota bacterium | reverse complement strand
GAACGGCATAGGGCGTGCCGGTCTGCGGGCCGAACGCCGTCAGATCCGAGCCTGACGCCTTGTCGCCCGCCACCTTGCGCGGCACCAGCTTGATGATGAACGGGGCCACCTGAATATTGGCCACCATCCGGCGCTGCACCGGATCGATGGAGACCGAGCCCCAGTTGATCCCGCCGCCAAGGCCCGGATACTGGATGGCCCCGCGCTCAGAGGGCGGGGTGAACGGCCCCTCATAATCCAGCGCTTCGAACGCATCGCGGCAGCGCGCCCGGTCGATTGGCGTCAAACCCCAGATGGTCTCCGACGTCAACTTCAGCGGCATCAGCGGCTCAGGACGCGTCGGGAACGGCTGGGTGGGCGCGGCTTCAAGACCCGGCACTTTGGACTTCGGCACCGGCCGCTCCTCAACCGGAAACACCGGCTCGCCGGTTTCCGCGTCGAGGATGAAAATAAACCCGAGCTTGGTCGGCGCGGCAACAACGGCGCGCTCGCCCGTTTCCCCGCGCATACGGTAATAAACCGGCTGCGCGGCCACATCATAATCCCACAGGTCGCGGTGCACCGTCTGGAACCGCCACTTCACCGACCCCGTTGCGGAGTCCAGCGCCACGATCGCCGAGCCGTAGTGGTCCATTTCTCCGCGTTCCACACCGGCATAGTGATCGGGCGACGGGTTGCCCGTGCCGAGGAAAATCGTGCGCCCCTCCGGGTCCGTCGACATCGGCCCCCAGGTGTTGGGCGTGCCGCGCGTCAGCACCGCACCGGCCTTGACCTCCTCTGCCGTCACCGCCTTCATGCCGGGCGGCACGGGGTCCCACACCCAGCGCAGCTCGCCCGTTTTGGCATCAAAAGCGCGCACCGCGCCGCCGGGCGCATCCAGACGCTGCACGTCCTTCACAAACGCCCCGGTGACGACCAACCCCTCCGCCACCAGCGGGGCCGAGGTCATGTAATATTCGCCAGGCTCCACGTCACCCAGACCAACTTTCAGGTCAACCGCGCCGTTCGTGCCAAATTCCGCGCAAGCCTTTCCGGTCCGGGCATCCACCGCCAGCAGGCGCCCGTCAATGGTGCCGCTGAACAGGCGGAACTTGCAGGCGCTCTCCGGCTCTGCCGCCTCGTCTTCAAAATGCGCAACGCCCCGGCAGACGGAGGAATAAACACCCCTCGTGTCCACCTTGGGGTTCGGCGTGTAACGCCATTTCTGCTTTCCAGTCTCCGGGTCGAGCGCCAACAGGTCGCCATTGGGAGTACACAGGAACATGTCCTCGCAGATCACCAGCGGCGACACCGAAAAAGCGGTGGAGGGCGTCGTTGCATCGCCGTTGCTGAAATCACCGGTGTTGAACGTCCAGGCAACCTTAAGCTGATCGACATTTTCCGCCGTAATATCCGTCAGGGAGGAAAAGCGCTGGCCCGTCGTCTCCCCGCCGAAATGCCGCCAGTCCGCAGGCTCAGACTGCCCGGCAGGCACATCCGCCTTCTGGCAACCCGCCAATGCCCCCGCAAGCATGACGCCAGCAAACATGGTGCCGGTCAGCAATCGAGCAAACGTCATGTATCCCTCCCCAATTTCGCGCCTCTCTTAAAACGAATTTGCATTGCAATCAAATTGTTTTTGAGAAACCCTGAGGTCGACACATCACGCATCACAACCGTTCCGGCCCACGCCAACCAATTGGCATGATTAGAAAAAATGGCCACCAGAAACGGAATCACAGGGGAGGATCACATGAATTACGTTCACCGGAAGAGCTGGCTTTTGGGCCTGACCGTCGGCTTCAAATACTAGGACAAGGAACGGCGAGAAATGCCAGCCACACCTGATGACGTGCGCACCGCGCTTGAAAATTACATCCGCGCATGGACCATCAAGGACAAGGCGCTGCTGCTCTCCTTGTTCGCGGAAGATGGCGTGCTGGAAGATCCCGTTGGCACGCCGCCCTTTGTCGGCCATGCCGCCATCGGGCGCTTCTGGGATTTCGCGCTTCAGGACGCCACCCGCACCGTCACGCCACGGCTTCAGGAAATTCGCGCCTGCGCCAATCAGGGCATCCTGCGCTTCGTTATGGAAGTCCGCATCCCTGCGCTGAAACAGGGTCTGGACCTGTCCATCATCGAATACGCAACCCTGAACGATGAGGGGAAGATCAGCCGCCTTGCCGTATTTTGGGACGAAAGCTCCGCCTCCGCCCCGGAAGGCTGGGACCTGTTCGCCCCCAACGTTGCAGACGCTTACGAAAAATCCTGATGCAGCAAGGGCACCCTTGCCTGAAAATTTCTGCAAGCCGCGGCCTGACACAATCGGTCCGCGGCCTTTTTCTATGATCGCGCCCGCTCACGCAACAGCCTCACCAGGCTATTAACCAGACCAGCATACCAGATCGTAATAAATATTGAGGATTAGATGTCCTACGCCATATGGCAGGACCAATAATATATTGCTTCAGGCAATTAAAAAATCATCAACCAGGATGGACGCGTCAAGTCAATCCACACGCGTTTGGCGCACCTGACGTCGCATCGGAGGCCGTATGACAAGTTTTGCTGTTCCAATCTGCTTGAGCTTGCCCGCGGTTGACCAGAAAATCCGTTATGCGTGTTCATACTGGCCGTTGACCCTTGGCAATCTTTTGCTGCCGCATCGCCTGAAGCCCAACCGGAGCCTTCACTACACCGCGCCGGTTTCCATTACGAACCGTCTGCGCTCGGCCTGGCATGACCTGTTCCAGACTTCGCCGAACACAGGTCCCGTGCCTTACCTCTACAGCCAGAGTGTCGGCACCCTGATCTACTCGAAAATTTTTCGGGGCCTTGGCATCAACTTCAAAAATGTGCGCCATGTCAGCCATCAGGTGGAATACCCCCATGGCGTGCCCCCTATGTTGCAGCCAATCGGCAGCTGATTGATTGCAAGCTGGACGGCTGCTGGAAAGTGGATGCGAACAAGGTTCTCGTCGAACTGCGCACCGATGTCCGCTCGGGCAAGGAGGGCCAAGGCCCAGTTCTTGCCCGCATTACGGACAGCTTCATTATTCTGGATGTCCCTGAGGCATACGCTGACCAGTTCAACACCCTTGATCGCAGGAAAATGCTCACGGTGCTGGCCCCCGGCGCCAAGCGAAAGGCGGGCCAACCGCAACCCGCCCCCCGCGCGGTTGCCGCCTTCCATGCCCCCCTCGACATGGGACGTCGATACGGCCGAGTTTCAGGGGACAGCAACCCCGTCCATACCTCAAAATTCATCTCGAATTTTTTCGGCATAGAACGACCCTTCATGCAGGGCCTGTGCCTGCGCAACGCCGTTGTGGGGGCCTTGTCGTCCCACGGTATCGTGACCGACAAATTCAGCATGAATTTCATGAGCCCGGCATTGCTGGGGCAAACGTTCGAAATTCTGATCCACGAGAAGAATTTCGCCGTTCAGGATCAGGCGGGCACAATGGTCGCCAGCGGGCAATTTCAGGGCGCGGCGGCCGGGGCGCAAACGCCCCTGGCCGCATAAACCAGCAGTTTTCACCCGGTCCGGTTCAGCCCTGCGCGTCCTGCTCCAGCACCTTGGGGTAGCGTCCAACCGGCCGCAGCATTGCAACTTCAAACGTCACATTGTCGGGCAGGTCGAACAT
>JAEZBH010000368.1 GCA_023427285.1 Pseudomonadota bacterium | reverse complement strand
GCGCTGTCACATGCGCGGCGCGGGCAATGCATTTGCAGCTTGAATCATAAAAAATGAATCCATGGGGAGGCTGGCATGCGCGAATATCTGAAGTTCTATATCGACGGGCAGTGGGTGGCCCCTGTTGAGCCGAAAACGGCGGAGGTTATCAACCCGGCAACCGAGGAAGTGTCTGGCCGCATTGCGCTGGGGTCGGTTGCGGATGTGGAAAAGGCGGTGGCGGCGGCCCGCCGCGCCTTCCAGAGCTGGTCGCAGACAACGCGCGAGGAACGGCTGGACATTTTGCAGGCCATTCAGGCTGGCTACGCGAAGCGCCAGCAGGAACTGGGCGAGGCCATTACCGAGGAGATGGGAGCGCCCGCCGCGCTTGGTGGCGGCTTCCATGTTCATCTTGGCGCAGGCCACCTTCAGACCGTCATTGAAGTGCTGCGGGATTTCAAATTCGAGGAGCAGCGCGGCGCATCCCTGATCGTGAAGGAGCCGATTGGCGTGTGCGCGCTGATTACGCCCTGGAACTGGCCGCTCAACCAGATTGCGGTGAAGGCGTTTCCGGCGCTTGCCGCGGGCTGCACCATGATCTTGAAACCGCCGCAACTGGCCCCCTATTCGGCACAGATCCTCACGGAAATCATTGCGGATGCCGGTGTGCCCGCAGGCGTGTTCAACATGGTGCAGGGCAGCGGCAGCGTGATCGGCACGGCGCTTTCCACGCACCCGGATGTGGACATGGTGTCCTTCACCGGCTCTGAAGCGGTGGGCGTGGAAATTGCCCGCAATGCCGCGCCCACGGTCAAGCGCGTGTGTCAGGAGCTGGGCGGCAAGAGCGCGTTCATTGTGCTTGACGATGCCGATCTGGCAACCAACGTGGCAACCGCAACGACAACCATGATGGTCAATTCGGGCCAGACATGCAGCGCCGGATCGCGCCTGCTCGTGCCCGCTGCCCGCATGGAGGAAGCGATTACAGCCGCCCGTGCGGCGGCGGATGCCGTGACGGTGGGCGATCCCACAGGCAATTTCGCCATGGGGCCGGTCGTCTCAAAGGGCCAGTACAACATCATTCAGGACTATATTCAAAAGGGCCTTGATGAAGGGGCGCGTCTGGTTGCGGGCGGTCTTGGTCGCCCGGAAGGGCTGGCGCGCGGCTGGTTCGTGAAGCCCACGGTTTTTGTGGCGAACAACAGCATGACCATTGCCCGGGAAGAAATCTTCGGGCCGGTGCTGGTCATCATTGGCTACAATGATGTGGATCACGCTGTCGAGATTGCCAACGATACCGATTTCGGGCTGGCCGGTTATGTCAGTGGCGCTGATGTGGAGCAGGTGCGCGCCATTGGTCGCCGCCTGCGGGCGGGATCGATCGGCCTTAACGGCGGGTTTGATTTCCATGCGCCGTTTGGCGGTTTCAAGCGCAGCGGCAATGGCCGGGAATGGGGCGAATACGGCTTCCATGAATATCTGGAAGTGAAGGCGCTGCTTGGCTACGCGCCGCAGCAGGCTGCCGAATAACGCGATCAGGCTGGTCAGGAAGCAGGGGAGGCGGTGTCGATGGTGAATGCACGCTATGCGGCGGGGGTTGTGTCCCCGGCCGATGGCTGGACAGTGCGGCGACTGACGCCGCCGAGCCGCCTGTTCGGGGCCAATGGCCTGCGCACCGGGCCGGATGGCCGCATTTACGTGGCGCAGGTGTCCGGCAGCCAGATCAGCGCAATCGATGTCAACAGCGGCGCAATCGAGGCAATCAGCCCGAAAGGCGGCGATATTGTTGCGCCGGATGATCTGGCTTTCGACCAGCACGGCAATTTGTATGCGACGGAAATCACCGAAGGCCGGGTGAGCGTTCGCTCGCCCAATGGCGCAACGCGGGTGCTTCAGGGCGATATGCCGGGGGCAAACCCGATCACGGTGCATCAGGGCCGCGTGTTTGCCGGGGAATGTCGGCCCGGCGGGCGCATTATGGAGCTGGACCTGAACGGCGGCGCGCCGCGCGTTCTTCTTGAAGATGTGCCGATGCCCAACGCCATGGAAGTTGGCCCGGATGGCCTGCTTTACGTGCCGATTATGGGCACCAACGAAATCTGGCGGGTCAGCCTTGATGGCGGCGCGCCGGAAAAAGTGGTGGGCGACCTTGGCGTGCCGGATGCGGTGAAGTTCGATTCCAGGGGGAATATCGTCTCAACGCAGGTCGCCAGCGGGCAGGTCCTGCGCATTGATCCGCGCTCGGGCAACCGGGCGGTGCTGGCGGACCTCAGCCCTGGCCTCGATAACCTGACGTTCGTGGGCGAGCGATTGTTCGTCTCCAACATTGCAGGCTCGGTGACGGAAATTCTGCACGGCGGCGAAACCCGCTCGCTCGTGCCGGAAGGCTTCAACTGGCCGCTTGGGCTGGCTGTGGGCGCGGATGGCGCGCTGTTCGTGGCCGATGGTCCGTTCAGTTATACCCTCCGCCCCGGTGGCGAGCGGCACCTGGCGGGCATGTTGTTCACGCCGGGGTGCCCCGGTTATGTGCGCGGCGTGGCCACCGCCGAGGCAGGCGGGTTTATCGTCACCACTGCCAACGGGCATGTTGCGCTCTGGCATCCTGAGCGGCAGGAGAGCCGCGTTATTGCGGAGGGCTTCGACCGGCTTTACGGCGTGGCGCTGGCGGCTGACGGCGCCGCCGTTGTGGCGGAGGCGGGCGCGGGCCGGGTGCTGGCGGTGCGAGACGGCACGGTTGAGGTGCTGGCCACCGGACTTGCGGAGCCGATGGGCGTTGCCATTTCAGATGACGGCACGATTTACGTTTCTGAATGCCATGCAGGCCGGGCGGTCAAGGTGGCCGGGGGGCGCGCGGAAACCGTTGTGGATGGTCTGGCCC
>JAEZBH010000353.1 GCA_023427285.1 Pseudomonadota bacterium | reverse complement strand
GCCGGGCTTTCTTGCAAGATCAGGCCAGGGATGCGTCGGGCTCGTCAAAAACGACCCCTTCCCGACCATGCCGAATCCCCAGCTCCAGCATCCGTGCAACCGCCATCAGCCGGTTATGCTGGTTGGGGAGCAGCTCGCTCTTGACGCGCTTGGGCATATTGGTGTCGGTCAGGACGACAACCAGACGTTCCAAACCGATGTAAAGCGCCGTCGCAAGGGCCGCGATGGGTGATTCCTTGTCATCCGGATCACTGTCCATCTGCTGAATAATCAACTGGATCAGCGGCATTGCCGTGCCAACACGATGCTGGACCATGCGGGTGTCAAACGCATCCGCCATGCTGTTGCGCAGATGCAGAACCCGGCCATGCTGTTGCCAGAAAGCGTGGTAATCCCGCACAAAGGCCACGCAATTCTCTCGCAAGGTCTCGTCAGACCAACGCGTTCGCACCTGGCCGATGTAGGCCTCTTCTGCAGAGGCCGTGATCGGCTCCAGAACCGCCAGGATCAACTCGGACAGATCACTGAAATAGACATAGAGCGACGTCATGCCAAGAGACGCCTTGCGCGCCACAGCGCTCAGCGTCACCGGCACGTCGGGCGGTCCGGCGAGCAGCTCGGCCGTGGCAGCGAGAATGCGCTCGCGCGTATCCCGCCCCTTACGGCCCAGCCGCTGGCCCTGAAGATTATAGCTGGCTGCCTTTTCAGCTGCCTGCTTTCGCTCTGCAGCTTTAGGAATAACTGCCTCCGCCTGCTGATCGTTATGCTTGCGCACGGTATGCAATAAGCTTGGTTTCGAGATATTCCTCGATACCTTCGAGGCCCCATTCACGGCCCAGACCACTAGCTTTATAGCCGCCGAATGGCAAGTCGCCTGCAATGCACATGCCGCCATTGACGCTGACGGTGCCCGAGCGAACCCTGCGCGCAATGGCCATGGCCCGGTCAAGATCGCCCGAGGCGACACCGCCCGACAGACCGTACTGGCTATCATTGGCAATGCGGATGGCGTCTTCGTCATCCTCGAAGGGAATGACGACCAGCACCGGACCGAAGATTTCTTCCTGCGCGATGCGCATATCGTTGGTCACATCCACAAAGCAGGTCGGCTCGATGAAATAGCCGTTGCCCTTGTCTGGCCGCGCCTTGCCGCCGGCAATGAGGCGAGCCCCTTCCTTCTGGCCAAGCTCGATATAGCTCAGCACCCGCTCCATCTGCCGCTTGGAGATGACCGGACCCATGATATGGCCCGGATTATCGAAATCACCCCAGTTATCGCCAAAGCCCGCATAGGCCTTCTCCAGAATGGCGACGGCTTCGGCATAGCGGCTGCGCGGCACGAGCAAGCGCGACTGCACGGCGCAACCCTGACCCGCGTGAAACACGAGGAGAGACTGGGCAATCTCCATTGCAAAGTTGGGCGCATCTTCCAGCACGATCTTGGCCGATTTGCCGCCAAGCTCCAGAAACACGCGCTTCAGCGTTGCTGCCCCGCGCTCCATGATGCGCTTGCCAACGCCGGTTGATCCCGTGAACGAGATGAGATCAACACGCGGGTCTGCCACCAGCATCTCACCCGCCAGCGCCGGATCGCTGCCGAACACCACGTTGAGCACGCCCGCCGGGAAACCCGCCTCTGCCGCCAGTTCACCGAAAATGGCACCCAGCCCCGGCGTATCGGGCGCAGGCTTCAGGATCACGGTGCAGCCTGCCAGCAGCGCCGCCACCACCTTGCCGATGTTCACATAAAGCGGCACGTTCCAGGGCGTGATTGCGCCAACGACGCCAACGGGTTCATAGACCGCCTTGCGCACGCTGACGAAACCGTAGCTGCTGCGCTCGCCATAGTCCTTCTCCCACTTCAGGTTCGGGAACAGCGCCAGATAATCGTCCCAGCCGTCCAGCGCCATATCCACATGGGCCCGGCCAACCGCACCAAGCGCGGCACCGGCTTCATGCCGGGCAAGTTCGCCAAGACCTGCGCGGTTTTCCTCGAACAATTCCCGCAGGCGGCGCACCAGCCTGACGCGCAGCTCAACGTTGGTTGACCAGTCCGTCTGGTCAAAGGCGCGGCGCGCCGCCGCTATCGCCCGATCCACGTCGGCAGCCGACGCATCGGCGGCCTTGCCGACCGGCGCGCCTGTCCAGGGGCTGATGTTGTCGTAGGTCCTGCCACCCTCGGCATCGCACAGCTTGCCATCGATATAAAGTTTGGCGTCCGGAAGTACGGCCATTGTCGTTTCCACTTCGGGTTCTGGGTTTGCAGGAGATCAGGGCTTGCGGGCCGCGATAACGACCGTCTCGAGCTGCACGTCAGCCGGCATGTCGATCACCGCACGGAAAACTTCGACAACCGACTGGAAATGGCTGATCGGGCGCGAGCGCGGATCAATGCCCGCCGCCATGCAGGCCTGACCGAAGCGCATCGACACCTCTGGCGCCCAGTTGCTGGAGCGCCCTTCTTCCGCCATCTGGCCTGCGCGCACGACCGTTGCGCGAATGCCCGCCGATTGCAGCTCTTGCGAGAGTGCGCTGGTGAAGCGTTCCAAACCCGCCTTCGAGCTTTGATAGAGCGACATCATCGGGAACGGAACGGTGACGGATTCACTGGTAATATTGATGATATGACCGCCCCGATCCATCATCGGAATAGCAGCGCGGGCGGTATAAATCGGCCCGGCAAGATTGATGAGCAGCGTCGTCGTGATCTGCGCGTCCGTTGCC
>JAEZBH010000286.1 GCA_023427285.1 Pseudomonadota bacterium | reverse complement strand
GAGTATCGCCTGGCGCACACCCCCGCTTACCCCCCGTCGATCAAGGCCTCGCGCAGGGGCCATTCCGCTTGGGAGCACACGGTTTGCCGCTTGCCTCTCCCGTTGATTAAGGTAAGTGTTCACCCATGACGCGAAAAAGGATCTCTGGAGCTGATCGCCGCGCCTCCATTCTGGAGGCGGCTTGTGCTGTCTTTGCCGAGCATGGCTATGAAGGCGCCAAAACGCAGCAGATCGCTGCTGCCGCCAAGGTTTCAGAAGCGCTTGTCTATCGGCATTTCCCGTCCAAGCTGGCGCTCTATCGCGCCGTTCTGCGCCAGCTCATCCGCGAGCAGAACGCCAGTTTTGAATCCATCGGCCTGCCGGACCCCAGCACCCAAAGCCTGGTGTTGACGATCAAGACCTACCTTCACAGCAGCTTGATTCAGCGTCCCACCCAACAGGAGCAAGCCGCGCGCATTTTGCTGGCCAGCCTGGCGGGTGACGGCAGCTACGCCCAGTTGATCTATCGCCGGGCGACGCGGCTGATGCTGAGCAATCTCGATCGCGCTCTGGATGCGGCCAGAGCCGCAGGCGATCTGACCGATCCGAAGATTAATTCGGTCAATATCGGCATGTTCATCGATCACATCGGATGTATGATGGCAGCCTCGCGCCTCGGTGGGCGGCGAAGCATTCCCTATCATGGAGACGATGAGCAACTGCTGCGCGATGCCGTCTGGTTCTGCGGCAGAGGCATCGGATTGTCCGAAAAAGCGCTTGAGAGGTGGTACGACAGCGAGCTTCCCGGCAACGCTCAGCCCGCGCCGCTTCCAGTCGAGACCACACCGGATTCCGCCCCGGACAAGTCCCCCACGAAGGCCCCAAAAGCCAAAGCCGCCGGACGGCCTCGCAAGAAGGCAAGCGCCTGATTTTACTGATGCATGGCCGGCGCTCTGCTCCGACCATGCGCCAAGCCAGGGCAGCCTGTGCTCCCGAGGGCTATCAGGCGCAGCATCTGCGAATGAAGTCCACGCTGTTCTCAGCTGCATGTGCCAATCGGCGCTGGCCCAGAACCGTTGCCCAATACTGCTCGGAGCCATCAGCCAGTCGCCATTCGCGCAGGCGGCGCACATAAAGCTGAAGATCAAACTCCTCGCTGATCCCGATAGCGCCATGAACAGCATGGGCGATATTAGAAATTTGGGACGCCGCGCTGCTTGTGATCTGCTTGGCCAGCGCCGCGGTTTCGAGTTGCGGCGGCAGGCCCGTCGTGCAGCCGATCTGTGAGGCGATCCGCATTGAGACGGCAAGTTCCGCCATGACCGCCATGTTCTGCTGAATAGCCTGCTGGCGGCCGATCGGCTTGCCGAACTGCACGCGCTCGTTCGCCCAGTCGGCCGTCATGTGCAGCAGCTTGTCAGCAGCGCCTGCCATATCGGCGGCACGCAGCACCGCCGCTATCGGGCGCAATCCGTCAACGGGCGCGGCAAGGGTCGCAATAGGCTCCGCCTGCCCGCACGACAGGAAAGCGCCAAGGCTGCCATGCACGCCGCTCGGCGTTCTTGTGACATGCGCCAAATCATAGAGGGCGAGGCGATCCCCCTGATCCACAAGGGCGTATCCGGCCGTCATCGCCAACGGCACGAAGCCCGCCAGAGCAGGTCCGGCAGCAGGTCCGGCGGCAGACTGGGCAAGAACGATCGCGCCCTCGGGCGGTGTCTGACCCGCCCGGGCAAGCAAGGCGCGGGCAACCATGGTCTCGGCAACGGCCACTGGCACCGCAAACCGGCCAAGCGCTTCGATCAACGGCTGAATGTCGCCAAGGCTGAGCCCTGCGCCGCCCGCCGCTTCGGGAACCAGCGCATCCAGAAAACCCGACTGATGCAGCGCATCCCAGAGAGCCGCAGGGCTGCCTCCCGCCTCAACCGCACGCACCGTGGCCGGGTCGCACACATCGGCGAGCAGCCGCACGAACGGATCAAGAAGTTCGTTTGTCATCATTATCGCAATCCCAATCCGCGAGCGATGATCCCTCTGAGGATCTCCCGCGTGCCGCCCCGCAGCGAGAAGGCGGGCGCAACCTGGCTGACGTAGAACAGGGTCCGGCAAAGGTTGGCATCAATCGCTTCATCCGGGTGAGCGGCCAGATCATCCCCGATCACGGTGGGGATTTCCTGCTCCAGCGTCGTGCCCAGATCCTTGACGAGCGAGGCCTCGATCACCGGGCTTTCGCCTGCCTCCAGCCGTCCCGTCACGGCGATGGACATGGCGCGCAGCGTTGCAAGCCGCGCCGTCAGCGAACCGGCCAGCGCCGTCGTTGCGCTGTCAGAGCGCCCGTTGGCCGCCACATGGCGAAGCCAGGCGTCCAGCAGAACCACACTGGAATAGATGCGCTCGGGGCCGCTGCGCTCGAAGGCGAGTTCGGCGGTCACCTGATGCCAGCCGTTCCCTTCCTCGCCGATCAGGGCATCGGCTGACAGCTCCACGTTGTCGAAGAACACCTCGGCAAAGTGGGCATCTCCGGTCATGTCGGGGATCGGGCGAATGGTGATGCCCGGTGCGCGCAGGTCCACAAGCACCTGCGACAATCCCTTGTGCCGATCTTCCGGCGCGCCGGACGTGCGCACCAATGCGATCATGTAGTCGTCATGCATGGCATTGGTGGTCCAGATTTTCTGGCCATTGAGGCGCCAGCCGTTAGCCGTGCGCTCGGCCCGCGTGCGAACGCTGGCCAGATCAGAACCGGAGCCCGGCTCGCTCATCCCGATGCAGAAGAAAATCTCGCCACGGCAAATCCGGGGCAGGTAGAATTCCCGCTGCGCCTGCGTGCCATATTTCAAGATCAAGGGCGCGCTCTGGCGATCGGCAATCCAGTGAGCGCCAACCGGCGCGCCCGCGGCCAGCAATTCTTCCACCACCACAAACCGCGCAAAGGCCCCGCGTTCAGCGCCGCCGTACTGCTTTGGCAGAGACAGGCCGAGAAGCCCGGCCTCGCCCAGCGCCCGACTGAACGCCGCGTCAAAGCCCTGCCACGAGCGTGCGCGCCGATCCATGGGCATGGATGCGACAGTCTCGCTGATCAGGGCCCGAACGGGTGCGCGTAATGCTTCATCTTCAGGAGGAAGACGGCACAGCGAAAATGTATCGAACACAGCTGCAACCTATGGCTGTTTTCAGAGGACCTTTGGCGGCACCAGGTGCCCCGTCCCAAATGTCATCGAATGGACAGCCCGCACGGTCCAATATTAGTTATCGCGCATTCGATAGTGGATATGTATCGGTTAGCTCCGCCGCCAGCGCCTTGAAGTTGAGAGCAAAGGGGCTGGGCGCATCAGGCG
>JAEZBH010000192.1 GCA_023427285.1 Pseudomonadota bacterium | reverse complement strand
CACGGTCCCTGGCCTGATCAACCTGGACTTTGCCGACGTGCGCGCGATCATGTCGGAAGGCGGCGCGGCGCTGATGGCCGTTGGCCGCGCTACCGGCGAAGAGCGGGCGCGCGTGGCTGCTGAAGCGGCCATTTCGAGCCAGCTGCTCGACATCACCATCGACGGCGCTCGGGGCATCCTGTTCAACGTCACCGGCGGCCCCAGCCTGACCCTGTTCGAGGTCAACCAGGCTGCCGCCATCATCAAGGAAACGGCGCACCCCGACGTCAACCTGATCTTCGGCGCGGTCATCGACCAGAACATGACCGAAGAAGTGCGCATCACCGTCATTGCGACGGGTTTCGATAGAGCCGGCGTGCGTCCTGGCACCGTGGAACGGCCTGTACGGTTGGATGATCTTTCCAACCAGGCCGGCGTTCGCGCCCGCCCGGCTTCCCCTTCTTACGCAGAACGCCCGGCCCAGACCAGCACCCCGCACACCACCGGCAGCCAGCCGGCAGGCACGACACCCAGTGCTGCGCCGAAGCCAAACACGCAGAACGACTTCCAGCGCGTCATGAACACCGACGATCTGGATATCCCGGCCTTCCTGCGCAACCGCGGCGGCTCCAATAACCGCTAAGCACCAGGCAGCTTTCAACCCCTTTACCGGTAGTTTTTGACCTGTTGACACCTCCCATATTGACAGAAGAGCGGGCAGCCCCCTGACCCGCTGCTTCTGTTTTAAGGTTGCGCGTAAATTAGAGAGCTCTATAATAAGCGGGTCCCCCCTCCGGCTCCCCCCATTTCGCAAGTTCGGCGAAATAGGGGGAGTGCCTTGCTGGCCAATACCTGAGCGGAACAAGGCACTCGCGCTTGGCAGGGAACAGACTTCTCTAAATAGAACTAAAGATTCTCGGCCAAGCACCCTATTTTTGGCTTTGCAAAAATGGGGAGGAGCCGGAGGTGGGGACACGCTGGTCCTAGAACCGACTTATCTATAAAGAGCCTTGACGGTCTACTCCTTGACCTCACCCCTCACCCTCGTCTTCCCTTCCAATGGTGATATACCCGGAACGCACGGCATACAATGCTGCCTGGGTGCGGCTGTCTAACTGCAGCTTGGAGAGGATGCGGTTGACGTGTGAGTGTACCGTTGCCCGGCTGACGACCATCTTCTCGGCGATCTGATTGTTGTTCATGCCCTGGGCGATGTAGCCCAGCACCTCTTTTTCGCGCTCGGTCAGCGCTTCGGCGCGGGCCTTTGGCTCGGGCAGATGGGCCAACTCCGCCAGCACCTTGTGCGCGATAGCCGGGTGCAGGGATGATTCTCCGCGGTGAACCTGGTGGATGGCGCGCAGCAAGTCTTCGGGATCGGAGTCCTTGAGCATATACCCGGCGGCCCCCGCGCGGATGGCGGCAAAGACCTTTTCATCGGAGGTGAAGCTGGTCAGCACCAGGATGCGCGCGCGCTGGTCAAACCCGCGAATGCTCTGGATGGCTTCAATACCATCCATCACTGGCATGACCAGGTCCATCAGGATCACGTCCGGGCGGGCGGCCTTGTACTGCCCCAGCGCCTCCGCGCCGTTCTTGGCTTCTCCGGCAATCTCCAGGTCGGGCTCGCTTTCGAGCATGGCCCGCATACCCTTGCGCACGACCGGGTGGTCATCGACGATCAGAATTCGAATCTTCTGCATACGGCACCTCAACAGAAATGGTAACGCCCGCGCTGGGGCGGGTATCAACGGTCAACTGACCGCGCAGCATTTCTACCCGCTCGCGGATGCTCTTCATACCTACCCCGCCCTGCGCCACTTCCGCCGGGTCAAACCCGGCCCCATCATCGCGCACTACCAGGCGGATCACGCCGGGGTCGTCTCCCTCGCCATCCTCCTGGCGGATGGAAACTTCCACCCGGTTAGCCTGCGCGTGCTTGATGGCGTTGTTCAGCGCTTCGAGAGTGATGTGGTACAGGTTTTCTTCAAGCTGCGGCGGCAGCGGCGCGGAGAGTGCATATTCCAGCGATACTTCCAGCCCGCTGCGCGCTTCCACCGACTGCAAGCGCTGCTCCAGAATGCCCTTGAGACCGTAGTGCTCCAGGGCCATCGGGCGCAGTTCGTAGATCAGCATGCGCATCTCGCCCAGCGCCTCGCGCGCGGTAGTATGCAGATCGCTCAAGTGCTTCTCCACCGCATCCACGTTGCCTTCGGAGAGCTGGCGGCGGGCGGCGCGGGTGTAGAGCGTCATAGCGTAGATGGACTGGCTGACCGAGTCATGCAGGTCGCGAGCCAGGCGAGCACGCTCCTCCGTTACAGCAGTTTGCTGCAAGCGCCCGTACAGACGGTCCAGTTCCACAGCCACAGCGGCCTGGTCTGCGAAGGCCCGCGCGGCAGCCAGGTCTTTGGGCTGGTGGTAGTCCGCGATCTGCGAAACTTCCAGGTAGCCGACCGTCTTCTGCCCGCTGACCAGCGGGGCGATGACTCGGAGGGTGTATTCCGGGTCATCATCCATCTCTTGACCCTTCGGAACGACAAACGGCAACTGCGCCTTGAGCAAATCCGCATTGGGCAGGCCAGACTGTGCAGCTGCGGGCTGCCCCACCTGGGCGCCCAGGCTGCGCTGGCCCTGGTCGTCGAC
>JAEZBH010000174.1 GCA_023427285.1 Pseudomonadota bacterium | reverse complement strand
GCATGCGCTCGCGGCGCAGATCGAGATAGCGGTACTTCAGGCGCACGCTCTCATCGATATCTTCATCCTTATTGACGAGGAAGGGCAGCGGCTTGGCCGGGTTGAGCACTTCCAACGACTGCACGTCAACTTCGATCTCACCGGTGGGCAGGTTGGGGTTCTCGGCGCCTTCGGGGCGGCGGCGGACGGTGCCCGTTACTTGCAGCACCCACTCTTGGCGGGCGTTGCCCAGCAGCTTCGCACCGGGGTTGGTGTCGGGGTTGCCGACAATCTGAACGATGCCGAAGCGGTCGCGCAGGTCGATAAAGGTCACGCCGCCGTGATCGCGCTGGCGGTGCACCCAGCCTGCCAGTGTAACCGTTTGTCCAATGTGCTCGGCTCGCAGCTCGCCGCAAGTGAAGGTTTTATACATAGAGAGTCCCTCGGAGTCATAGAAAATGATGGGTTGTATTTTAACACAATTCGGGAACGGTCTCATTGGGAACTTTCTACGGTTTTGGTTCGTCTAGGGGACAGGGCGATCCACTGGATCGCAGTATATGGATTGATTGAAATGGAGGAAAAAAAGACGATGCGAATTTTGATCCGCACCTTACTTTTGATGGCTGTGATGGTTTTGATGGCGGCCTGCGCCGAAGGGCCTCAGCAAGAGACAACAGCCGCGGTGCCCACCGAACCCGGGCTGCCCACTGAAACGGTACCTTCAACGCCGGGAGTTGGGCCGCAAAACAGCCAGCAGCTGATCGACCGCACATGGACTTGGGTACGCACCGAGATGAACGACGGCACAGTGATCGAGCCTCGCAGCCCGGAAGATTTCACGATTACATTGACTGGAAACGGCCAGGTGATCGGAACCACGGACTGCAACGACTTTTCTGGCGCCTATGCCACCGGAGAAGGCGGGCTGCTTTCGTTCGAGCCCTTTGTTTCCACCATGATGCTTTGCGACAACTCGCAAGAAACGGATTTTGTGAGCCGCTTGCAGGAAGTGCAGAGCTACATGTTCGATAACAATGGCCAGCTCATTCTGCTGATCAAGATGGACTCGGGCTCGATTACGCTCCGCTAAAAAGGCGGGATTAACGTTCGAGCGCGGGCGGTGACCACCGCCCGCGCTCTTTTCTCAAGCCCTTTCCCCTTGCGATCAGGCGTGATGCTTACTGCATGCCCACCGGCTCACCTTCGGGATTGACCACGTACCAGACTTTGTTGACATCCTGCCCGGTAGCATCACCCGGGTTCATGTCTGAGGCCCAGTAGTACAGGGGCATCTCGTTATAGGTGACAATCTTGGTGCCATCGGGCATGTCGGTGGTGCCAAGCAGCGATTGGTCGACGCCTTCACCCGCTACGGGGTCGCCCTCCACCAGCAGCGGGGGCCAGGCCGCCAGGCAGCCGCCCGAGCAGTTGACCTTATTGGGCTCGTCCTTGGTGAACATGTACAGCACCATACCTTTACTGTCGGCCAGGATCGGCCCAAACTCGGGGTGTTCGAAGACCGTAACGGTGGCCTCACCTGCCGGTGCGCTGGATTCTCCGCTGGAAACCGGTTCTTTCACCACTTCTCCCGCGGGGTTGACCACGTACCACACCTGGTTCACGTCCTGTCCGGTGGCATCACCAGGGTTGACATCGGAGGCCCAGTAGTAGAGCGGCATGGAGTTGTAGGTCACAATCTTGGTTCCGTCAGGCATATCGGCGGTGCCGAGCATAGCCTGGTCGACGCCCTCACCAGCAACCGGGTCGCCTTCAACCAGCAGTGGAGGCCACGCGGCGAGGCAGCCACCCGAGCAGTTCGACTTGTCCGGCTCGTCTTTGGTGAACATGTACAGCACCATACCCTTGTTATCGGCGAGAATTTCGCCAAACTCGGGGTGGTCGTAGACGGTGACGGTGGCTTCTTCATTGGAAGGGACGCTGCCCTCATTACCCGTGGCCGGGATGGCTTCGCGAACGATCTCACCCGCCGGGTTGACGACGTACCATACCTGGTTTACGTCCTGGCCGGTTGCGTCGCCGGGTTTCGTGTCATTCTGCCAGTAATAGAGGGGCATGCCGTTGTAGGTGACAATCTGGCGGCCATCGCCCAGGTCGCCCGCGCCGAGCAGGCTTTCATCCACGCCATCACCGGCGACCGGGCTGCCGTTGGTCAGCAGCGGCGGCCAGGCTGCCAGGCACCCGCCAGAGCAGTTGGATTTGTTTGCCTCGTCCTTGGTGAACATGTAGAGCGTCATGCCCTCCGCGTCGACCAGGATCTGGCCCAGTTCGGGGTGCTCGGCGACTGTGACGGTCGGCTCTTCTTCAACAGCAGCCGGGGCGGCTGCTTCGGTTGGCTCCATAGCTTCCGTGGGGGCTTCGGTAGGGGCCATGGTGGGCTCCGCGGTAGGGAGCAGGGTGGGCTGCGCGGGGGCCTCGGCGGGCTGGCAGGCCGCCAGCATGAGCGCGATGACCAACAGCAGCGAAAAGATCCAAATGGACCGTGATGTAAGGGAAGTGCGTTTCATACGTTTATTTCCTCCTATAGTTATTCGACACACTACATAACCATACGGAGGGAAAAACAAATTGGATCAATAAAGGGAAGAATTGCCATGACAATTCTCACTTTTTGGCAGTGATTTTTCCCTATGGGCACGGTTGGGTTACTCCTGCGAACTGGCGTGAACCTCAGGCATTCTTTTGCGAAACAGTTTCCATTACTCTGAAAGGGCAGCTTCATTGCGGGAGCGCCAGCGGAGAGTGATCTTTCTTATGGCGCGGGGAAAGAACAGCCTATTCAGATGAT
>JAEZBH010000079.1 GCA_023427285.1 Pseudomonadota bacterium | reverse complement strand
TCCGACACCCGCACCACCAGCACGGCCGGGTAAGCCCCGGTGATGCGCTTGTAAACGACGGGCTCCGCCGCTTTGGTGGCCTCAACGGTTGCCATGTAGGTGTGGGGCGCGCCCTCAAGGGCTGCCGGGTTGAACAGCATGGCGAAGTTGAAGCCGAGGCTGTCCCAGTCCACCTTGCGCATGTTGGCAAGGGTTGCGGTCAGCTCCACGCCCAGCACCGAGACGGTGATGGTATCGCCGATCTTGAGCCCCAAGCCCCGCGCGACCTCCTCATCGAGCGAGACCAGCGGCGGCCCGGCGTAGTCGGGCGTCCACCAGTTGCCCTCCACCACGATGTTCCCTTCGGGCACGTCCTCGGCATAGCTGAGACCGCGATCGCCCCGCAGCACCCACGCCACATCGGGGGCCGCCTTCACCTGATCGGCAGGCACGTCCTTCACCCGGACGATGGGTCCGCGCAGGCTCGGCACGGTCTCGATCGCCCCTGTGCCTTGGGTGGTGCGCAGCGTGTCCTTGAACGCCTCGATCTCGCTGGACTGGATATCGAGGAAGAAGAAGGCCGGGGCCTTCTCGGGCAAGGTGTTGCGTATCTGGTTGGACAAATTGGCCTCGATGACCGCAATCGCCGCGAACAGCGACAGGCCAAGGCCCATGGCCATGACCACCTGCCCCGCCGTGTTGCCCGGTCGGTGCAGGTTGGCCACCGCCATGCGCAGAACCGGATTGTGGAAGTGCGGCGCACGGGCGGCAAGCCGCTCCAGTAGAAGCCCTGCCCCGCGCAGCAACGCCAGAACGGCCACAGCCGCCACCACGAAACCGGCCGCGAGGCCCCGGTCTGCCGCGCCCCACACCGCCAGCACCGCCAGCAGAAGGCAGGCGACAAGGATTACCGCCAGCGTTGCCGCATCGGGCCGCCCGAGGGTCTCGACACCCGCGCGGAACAGCCGTGCGGCGGGAATGCGCCGGGCCTGCGCCAACGGCCACAGGGCAAAAATAAGAGCGGTGAGCAGGCCATAGCCCGCGCCCAGCAGCAACGCCTTGGGGAAGATGCCGCCAGCGGGCGGCACCGGAAGCTGTTCGGCCAGAACCTGCCCGGCGATACCCGGCACCAGAGCGCCCAGCGCCAGACCCGCAGCAATGGCCGCGAACGTCACCAGCGCGATTTGCAGCAGATACACCTGAAACACGAGAGCAGACGGCGCGCCCAGACTTTTGAGCGTGGCGATGGTGCCGGTCTTGCGGGCCAGATAGGCCGAAACGCCGTTGGCCACGCCCACGCCCGCCACCAGCAGCGCCGTCAGCCCCACCAGCGTCAGGAATTGGCTAAGCTGCTCAACCGTGCGGCGCAGACGCGGCGCGCCGTCCGTATGGTCGCGCACCCGCCACTGGGCATCGGGGAACTGGTCCGTCAGCGCCGCCTTGGCGGCGTCAACGCTCGCGCCCTCGGGCAGGCGGATGCGGTACTCATAGTCCACAATGCTGCCGGGCTGGGCCAGACCAGTGTCCTTCAGCGCCTCGCGGCTGATGAGCACGCTGGAGCCGAAGATGAAACCGCGCCCCGCCCGGTCCGGCTCCTCGTCAAGAAGAGCGCCGACGCGGAAATGGCCATCGCCGAATTCCAGCGCATCGCCCGGTCTCAACCCCAGCCGCCCGGCCAGATCCGCAGAGACCGCAGCCCCGTAAAGTCCGTCTTGTTTTCCAATGGCTTGGGAAAGATTGCTCGCCCCGCCCGGCAGGAGCGTGATCTGGCCATAGAGAGGATAAGCGCTATCCACCGCCCGCAGCTCGACCAGTTGCGAGCGCCCATCTGGCGTGCGCGCCATGGCCCGCACTTCAGCAAGGCGGGAGACCGTCCCCAGCCGGGCGAAGGCCGCCTGTTGTTCAGGCGTCGCCTCCATCTGGGACAGCTCGATTTCCAGATCGCCGCCGAGGATGGATTGCCCCTGCTGTTGCAGCCCCGTGATGATGGCCTCGGACAGGCTGCCTACACCGGCAATGGCGAACACGCCCACCAGCAAGCAGCCGAACAGCAGCCGCAGGCCGCGCAAACCGCCCCGCAGATCGCGCAGCGCCCATTTCAGTGCCAGCATCGCGGTTTACTCCGCCGCCGAGAGGTGGGTGGAGGGATGATCGGCCACGATCTGCCCGTCGCGCATCTCGATCACGCGGTTGCAGCGGCGGGCAAGGTCGCGATCATGGGTGATGAGGATGAAGGTTGTCCCCTGCTCTGCCTGCATGCGGAACATCAGCTCGATGATCTGTGCGCCGGTTGCACCGTCGAGGTTGCCGGTGGGCTCGTCCGCGAACAGAAGGCGGGGCCGGGGCCCAACGGCGCGGGCCAGCGCCACGCGCTGCTGCTCGCCGCCCGAAAGCTGGGAGGGGTAATGATCCAGCCGATGGGCAAGGCCGACGCTCTCCAGCTCCTTTGCAGCCTTGGCAAAGGCATCGGGAATGCCCGCCAGCTCCAGGGGCGTTGCCACGTTTTCAAGCGCGGTCATGGTCGGGATAAGGTGGAAGGCCTGCAACACGACGCCGATCTTCCCGCGCCGCGCCCGCGCCAGCCCGTCCTCGTTCAGCGCCGAGAAGTTCTCGCCCGCAATTTCAACCGTGCCAGATGTGGCCCGCTCCAGCCCCGACATGATCGCCATCAGCGAAGACTTGCCCGAGCCCGAGGGGCCGAGAATGGCGACGGTCTCGCCGTCATGTACCGTGAGGTCGATACCGCGCAGAATAGTCACGCTGCCTGCACCGCTGGAAAGGCTCAATTGGACCGACTGAAGCTTGATGGCAGGCGAAGTAACGACCATTGTATATCCAAAGTCCGCAAGAGGAAAACGTAACTATGGTCATGGGATACGCCCTGTTCAAGAAAATGCTGGCTCCGCTTGTCCTTGGAGCAGCACTCATGAGCGCAGGCGCTCCCGGCCACGCAGCTTCGGCACCGGCCAAGACCCCGGCCAAGGCTCCGGCGCATGTCATCCTCGCCTTTGGCGACAGCCTGACCGCCGGTTACGGCCTGCCCGCCAACGAAGGGTTCACCCGCCAGCTTGAGGACCGGCTGAAGGCGCAAGGACTGAACGTGCGCGTCCACAACGCCGGCGTTTCGGGCGATACCTCCAGCGGCGGGAGGAGCCGCCTTGGCTGGGTGCTCTCCTCGATGAAGGAAAAGCCTGATCTGGTCATTCTGGAATTAGGCGCGAACGATGCCCTGCGCGGCATCGACCCCAAGATCACCCGCGAGAACATGGACGCCATGCTGGGCGAGCTGAAGAAGCGCAACCTCAACGTGCTGCTGGCGGGCATGTACGCGCCGCGCGCCCTTGGCGCAGCCTATTACAAGCAGTTCGATGCCATTTACCCCGACATGGCCAAGAAACACGGCGTGCCGCTCTACCCCTTCTTTCTGGAAGGCGTGGCGGGCAATCCCAAGCTGAACCAGCGCGACGGCATCCACCCGAACAAGGACGGCGTTGCCCAGATCGTCAAGCGCATTACGCCCCCTGTCAGCCGCGCCTTGCAGGGCAGCGGCTCCAGGGTCGTGACGCGATAGAGGGAAAACTTCGCCCCTCAGAGGGTTGACTTCCGCGGCTCATACCGGCGTGATGGGGGGTGTCTCCGTGCGGCAGACGCCAGGCGCGGCCGCGCCACCAGTCGGGAGTGCTGCTTTATGCGCCTGTTCGTCGGCATTGACCCTCCCCGCCCCATCAAGGATTTGCTGCTTGCCGCCATGGGCGGCATCTCCGGCGCCCGCTGGCAGCGGGAAGACCAGCTGCACCTGACCCTGCGGTTCATTGGCGAGGTGGACCGGCACACCGCTGCCGACGTGGCGGCGGCCCTGTCGGGCGTGCATCACCCGGAAGTGACCATGGCGCTGACCGGCGCTGACGTGTTCGGCAAGCAGGGCCGACCCGATACGCTGTGGGTGGGCGTAACGCCCGAAGAGCCGGTCAAGGCGCTGCACAACAAGGTGGACCAGTGCCTTGCCCGCGTGGGGCTGGAGCCGGAGAAGCGGCAGTACAAGCCGCACATCACCATCGCCCGGCTGGGGGCGCGCATCGGCTCGCTGAAGGGCTTTCTGGAAAACGCGGGCGGGGTTACGAGCCCGCCCTTCACCGTTGCCGATTTCTGCCTCTACGAAAGCCGCCTGACCCAGGAGGGCGCAAGCTATACCATTCTGGAGCGCTACCCCTTGGGCGATAACGGCTTGCTTGCCGGAGCGGGCGACTTTTGGGCCGATAACGAGGTGTAAACGGGAAAATGCGCGCCGGATTTGGCCCCGACCTGCCATATCGGGGCGGTTTTCCTCGCCCCTGCCCTATTTTGCCCCGGATTTGCCCCGGATTTGGCATTGACACTGACGGGTGATTTATGGCGATAACAGACGGTACGGAACGAGCCGTTCCGGGTTCAGAGCCTGCTTCTCCCGCCCTTGCGGCGAGCAAAACGTTCTGGTGCATGTGTGGCGAGCGCCCTTAGCTCAGCAGGATAGAGCAACAGCCTTCTAAGCTGTGGGTCACTGGTTCGAATCCAGTAGGGCGCGCCAACATCCCTTACATATGAGTTGAGCCGCGCTATTGGCGCGGCTTGGGAGCCCACAGGGCGTTGACGATCATCCAGCGATCGCCATAGCGCGCAAGGTGGAAGTAATCGACAAACCACGGCGTCTCCACCCGTGCAACCGCCGCCCCGCCGTACACGTCCAGCACCTTGACCGAACGCGACCACAGTTCTTTGGGCGTTTTGAGAGCGCCCTTGCGGGTGAGATCAAGCAGCTCATCGCGCGACATGCGACGCAGCGGGTAAACCTCGTCAGCCCCTGCCCCGCCCGGCCGTGCTGAACGCTTGGCCAGATCCGGGTGAACCGAACGCGCCACCCGCGCCGCATCGCCTTCCAATTGGCCATCCACATAGTCATAGGCCGCCGCCTCGATGGCCGAGACAGTTTGCGGATCAACCCCTTGCAGCTCATGCGCGCCAGCAGGCCCCGCCAGCGCCATAAGCCCGGCAAAGGTTGCAAAAAGCGTTGTCTTGAGCGTCATTTCATCCTCCCCCTGAAAACAGCTGCGGCGCACATGGGCCAGACGCGCCGCACCCATGCAGCATAGGCTGTTCCTTCGGGAGTGAAAAACGCAACGCGACGGAACTGCGACCAAACAGATTATATCGTCGGCAGAACGAAGTCTGCGCGGCGCTGAACCTCAGCGGCTCGCGGTTTGAGGGGCCACGGGGTTGCCGACCTCCAGCACCATGTTTTGATAATCGATGGCGAAGCTCTCGAACCGGCTCAGCACATCGATGCCGAGCATTCCGTAAGGCCGCTCATCATCGCCGGAGCCGCCCGGTCGATAGTCGATGCGGGAGACTGTGGCGGACTGCTGCCCGATCGCAACAGGCACATTTTGGAAGAACATGTTCTGAATTTTCTGAACACCGCCAACGCC
>JAEZBH010000129.1 GCA_023427285.1 Pseudomonadota bacterium | reverse complement strand
GCGCCAGTTCATCCACATAAGCGGGTTCGAAATAGGTGAGGTTGGGCTGGCCCATGCCGATCAGCGGCGTGTTGATGGATTGGTGCGCACCGCCTTCCGGCCCCAGCGTCAGGCCGGAGGGCGTGGCGACCAGCAGGAAACGGGAATCCTGATAGCAGGCGTAATTCAGAGCATCCAGACCACGCGCAATAAACGGATCATAGAGCGTGCCGATGGGCAGCAGGCGCGCCCCGAACAGGGTGTGGGAGAGGCCGAGCGCGCCCAGCATCAGGAACAGGTTGTTCTCCGCAATGCCAAGCTCGATGTGTTGGCCGCGTGCGTGGGCCGTCCATTTCTGCACGCTCGGAATTTTGGATTGCTGGAATACGTCCGCCCGCTCGCTCTGGCTGTAAATGCCGCGCTGGTTCACGAACCCGCCGAGGTTGGTGGAAACAGTTACGTCCGGCGAGGTGGTGACGAGCCGCGCGGCAAGGTCGCTGTCTTCGCGGGAGAGGTCGAGCAGGATGCGCCCGAACGCCGCCTGCGTGGATTGTGCTTCGCCCTGCGGCAGGGGGAAGGCCTCCATGGGCGGCACTGGAACGGTGGCCGATTGGAAGCGGCGGTTGGCACTCCGCGCAAACGGCGCCGCCTTCACAAAGCGCTCCAGCTTTGCCCGCGTATCGTTATCCAGCCCGCCGTAGGGTTCCCATTCCGCGCCTTGCGGCACGCCCAGTTTCCGGCGCAAGCCTTCGATCTGCGTCGGCGTCATCAAACCGGCGTGGTTGTCCTTGTGCCCGGCCAGAGGCAGGCCATAGCCCTTGATGGTGTAGGCGATGAACAGGCGCGGCTTGTCGCTGCCCTCCGCTTCGGCGAAAGCCTCCAGAATGGTCTCAAGGCAGTGGCCGCCAAGGCCGGTCATGATGCCCGCCAGTTCCTCGTCGCTGTAAGAGAGCAGCAGTGCCTTGACGCCGGGCAGGTGGCCAATATCCGTCAGCAGGCGCGCCCGCCACGCCGCGCCGCCCTGATAGGTCAGCGCCGCGTAATCTGCGTTGGGGCAGTTGTCGATCCAGTCGCGCAGGTGCTCGCCGCCCGGTTTGGCGAAAGCGTCACGCTGGCGGCGGCCATATTTCAGCGTGACCACCTCCCAGCCGGTGGAGGCGAAAATGTCGTCGAACCGGCGGAACATGCGGTCCGTTGTCGGCGCGTCCAAACTCTGTCGGTTGTAATCGACAATCCACCAGGTGTTGCGAATGTCGTGCTTGTAGGCCTCGATCAGGGCCTCGTAGATGTTGCCCTCGTCCAGTTCAGCATCGCCCAGAAGCGCAATCATGCGCCCGCGCTTTTCAGCCTCGAACCAGCCGTGGTCGATCAGATAGTCCTGCACCAGCGAGGAAAAGGCCGTGATCGCCACGCCCAGCCCGACCGAGCCGGTGGAGAAATCCACGTCGTCCTTGTCCTTGGTGCGCGAGGGGTAGCTTTGCGCCCCGCCGAAGGAGCGGAAGCGCTCCAACTGCTCCCGGCTCTGGCGGCCGAACAGATACTGGATGGCATGAAACACCGGGCTGGCGTGCGGCTTCACGGCCACCCGGTCTTCGGGTTTCAGCGCCGCGAAATACAGCGCGGTCATCAGCGTCGTTAAAGACGCGGAGGAGGCTTGATGCCCGCCGACCTTCAAGCCGTCCCGGCTTTCGCGAATGTGGTTGGCGTTGTGAATGGTCCATGAGGCCAGCCACAGCACCCGCTGCTCAAGCTGGCTGAGCAGGTGCAGCGTCTCCGGGCTTGGGCGCTGCGCATTGTCGTTCTGAATGGTGTCCGTTGCCAGCATCTGGTGTCTCCCCGGCAGGACCGGCTGTCCCGCCCGTCTCCCTGTTTCCGGCTCATTATAAAATTTAACGGCTGCCGTTTCCTGTCGAACCCTGCCCGGCAAAACCGGGAAAAGTGCGCAAATCGTCATTTTCTGCGCTAATCGTGCGGGAAAGCTGCACCATGCCCATCGCGCTGATCCGAACCGTTTGTCAGAGGCCGGGTGCGCCTGCTATGCGCGGTGGCGGCATTCGTGCGGTAATGAAGAAACGTTGGGGAGCGTTCTGATGAAGCAGATGGCATTTCTGGGGGTATTGGGGCTGTCATCTGCGCTGGCCGGGCCGACTCTGGCTGAAGATATTCTGGTTCTTGCCGAGCCGCTGCCCGCAGCGCCGGGCAGCCGCACCTACAGCACAGAAGTGCTGAACAGCGAGGATCTGCTGCGCGACGGGCCAAACCGGCTGGATGCGATCTTGCGCCAGTCGGCAGGGTTCCAGACCTTCCGCCGATCTGACAGCCGCACCACCCATCCGACCTCGCAAGGGCCGACGCTGCGCGCGCTTGGTGGCAACGCTGCGGGCCGGGCGCTGGTGCTGCTGGATGGCGTGCCGCAGGAAGACCCGTTCGGCGGCTGGGTGCCGTGGGCGGCGCTGTCTGCCGAGCGGCTTTCGTTTGCCCGCGTTACCCGTGGCGGCGGGGCGGGGGCGTTCGGCGCGGGTGCGCTGACGGGCACCATCGAGCTTTTCAGCCAGACACTGGAGCCACGCCTTCAAGGGTTTGCGCGTCTTGAGGGCGGATTGTTCGATAGCTGGCTGGCGGCAGGCTCCGTGCAAGCCCCGGTGGGCGATGCGGTCATCAGCCTGTCAGGCCAGCTTGAAGACAGCGATGGCTTTTATCTGGTGCCCAAAGATCAGCGCGGCATGGCAGACGTGCGCGCCTCAACCCGCGCCTGGCATGTGGAAGCGCGCGGGGCAGTGCCGGTGGGGGAGACGGGGGAGCTGTCCGCCCGCGTGCTCGGATTTGGCGACAAGCATTTAAATGGCATCATCTATGCGCCCAACAATTCCGAGGGGGTCGATGCCAGCGTCCGCTATGTCTCCCGCAGCGACTGGACGTGGGACGTCTTGGCCTATGCCAAGGTGCGGGGCTTTGACAGCGGCTTTGCAGCCGTGGCGGCAGACCGCAACAGCGCCAATCCCTCGCTCGACCAGTATGATGTGCCGGCAACCGGCCTTGGGGCAAAGGCAGAGGTGCGCCCGCCCGTCGCCGAGGGACAGGTGCTGCAACTGGGCCTTGATGCCCGTTGGAACACGGGCAAAACCCGCGAATTCTTCCGCTTCATGGAGGGCGAGTTCACCCGCCACCGCGAAGCGGGCGGCGATGCGCTGATTGCCGGTGTTTACGCCGAGCACAGCTGGGAGGTGAGCCCCGCTGTCACGCTGACGGGCGGGGCGCGGCTCGATCATTGGCGGCTGTCTGACGGCTACCGGGAGGAGCAGGATCTGGCCGATCGCTCCACGTTGCTGCGGCAGGATTTTGCCGTGCGCAGCAACTGGCAGGCCAGCGGTCGCGTCGGGGCAAGCTGGAAGCCGTGGCAGGCGGTGGAATTGCGCGCGGCTGGATACACCGGCTTTCGCGTGCCAACCCTGAACGAGTTGTATCGGCCTTTCCGTGTCGGCAATGACATTACGGAGGCCAATCCGGATCTCTCGCCCGAGCGGATGGTCGGGGGCGAGGTCGGTCTGCGCTATCAGCCGATCGAGGCTGTGGGGCTGGACCTCACCCTGTTCCGGAACACGGTGCGCGATGCGGTGGGGAACGTGACTGTCGGCTATGGTCCCGGCACTTTTCCGACGGCCGGGTTCGTGCCAGCGGGCGGTGTGCTGCGCGTGCGGCAGAACATCGACCGGGTGCGCAGCCAGGGTGTTGAGGCGCGGGGGTCTCTGGCGTTTGGCAACTGGCGGGTTGAGGGCAGCTATGCCTTTACGGACGCAACCGTGCGCCGGTTTGCCGCCAGCCCGGATTTGGAGGGGCTTCGCCTTGCCCAGTCTCCCCGCCATATGGCGTCGCTGGGGGCGTCTTATGCGCAAGCCCAGCAGTGGGGTGTATCTGCCTCAGGTCTTTATGCGGGGCAGGTGTATGAAGATGACCAGAACCAGCGCTCGCTCTCTGACAGCATGACGCTCGATGCTGCCGCGTGGGTCATGCTGCGCCCCGGCCTACGTCTGGAAGTGCGCGGCCAAAATCTCCTCGATGCAACGGTTGAGGCGGGCAAGACCGCAGGCGGTGTCATTGCGTTGGCAACGCCGCGCGCCGCATGGCTTGGCGTGACGTGGCAATTCGGCCCGCGGTAAGGCCGGTTGTCACGTTATCGCTGTCATGGAGAATGATGCAGGATCAGCGCTTGCGCTTCGGATCGCTGCCCCGCTCCATCAGCTCAATTTCCATCGATAACGCCATAAGTTCGAAAATGCGCACGATGCGCTCTTGCTCCGCATCGGGCAGTCCATTGAGCGCATTTAAAATTCGAGAAACGAACCCTGACTCTTCCTTGTCCGTGGTGTTGACGAACGGCAGTGCAATCACATTGTCCATCGAGTCCCTCTTTCTCTGGCCCCTCGGAAAAAGACTCGTATCAACCCAACACGCAACACTGCGAATCGTTGTTCAGCCTGAACAGTTCAGGCGCGTGAATGTTGTCACTTCACGCTCGTTTAGCCCCTGAGTCAAATAATTGACTTATTCGAATTTGGGTATCCCCAAGGAAGGTAGCCGCGCACCGCGTATAATGTGGATTGGTTATGTCTTTTCTACCACAGTGCGCCAAACGATCCCTTGATGTCACCAATTCGACCGGGGGTTGAATGGAGATGTCCGAAGCAAATGTTCGATTCCGGCGAAACATGCTCAGAAAGGTTGAGTTTCGAAGGTGTTTCGCGTTGTGCGAGTAATTGCATCCTCCCGGCAGCCATTTGCGATCAACTCAATACATCGCAAAAATACAACCACTGATATGTAAATCAAGTGAATTTGGCTGGTTTTCCGACTTCAGATTAGCTTTGAAGTTGTATGCCTGTGCGGACATTATTGGTTCTGTTGATCGAAGAGCGCAGCTGGACGCTTTGCAGTGCCTTGAAAAAAGAAGGGGATGGCCATGAAAACAAAAAGGGCACAGGAGACGGAACTAAAGCTGGATCGAGAGGTCGCGGCCCGTGTTCGGGCCCAGAGGCTGGCCAGCGGCTTGACGCAGACGGAACTGGGCAAGCGCATTGGCGTCACCTTCCAGCAAATTCAAAAATACGAGAATGGCTCGAACCGTCTGACGGCAGGCAAGCTCATCATCCTGTCGGAAATTCTTGGCGTTCCGGTGGAGCAGTTCATGTCTGTCGGCACTGCCGTGCAGAAGCCGCAACCGACCCCGACGGTTCAGGCGCTTGCGCAGGAGCAGGCGGCCAGCGCCCGCTCCGTGCATCGGGAAGTGCTGGAGCTGGTTCGCAGCTTCGCCCGCATTGAAGACCCGCGCACCCGCAAACATATTCTGGGGCTCATCAAGCATCTGGGCACCTCCGGTCTTGAGCGCGCAGAAGAGAGCGACGCCGTCGCCGCAGCCTGATTGCTGAACAGCCAGATTATTCGGCGCCGATGCGGGGGCTATCCGAGTGGTAGCCCCTTGTAGGGCTTGACCTGTTCCAGAA
>JAEZBH010000043.1 GCA_023427285.1 Pseudomonadota bacterium | reverse complement strand
GGTGCGCACGCGGATGATGTAGGCAACCGGCCCCATCTCCTTGGTCGCCTCGGTCCAGATTGCGCCGTGGTAGCTCGGGTCCGGCGTGTTCAGCACCGGCTGGCGCTCCTTATGCGCGGCCCAGTCGAAATTGCCGCCATCCACGATCATGCCGCCAATGGACGTGCCGTGGCCGCCGATGAACTTGGTGGTCGAATAGACGACGATCGCCGCGCCATGCTCCAGCGGGCGCAGCAGCAGGGGAGCGGCGGTATTGTCAACGATGAGCGGGATGCCCTGCTCGCGGCCAATGGCGGCCACTTCCTCAATCGGGAACACGTTCAGCTTCGGGTTCGGCAGGCTTTCGGCATAGTAGGCGCGGGTGCGCTCGTCCGTTGCGCGGCGGAAGTTCTCCGGGTCCGCCGGGTCGGCGAAGCGCACTTCGATGCCCAGGTCCTTCAGCGTGTTTGCAAACAGGTTCCAGGTGCCGCCGTACAGGTCGGTCGAGGAGACGATGTTGTCGCCCGCGCGGGCAAGGTTGAGAATGGAGTAGGTGGAGGCCGCCTGACCGGATGCCGTTGCCACTGCCGCGACGCCGCCTTCAAGGGCTGCGATGCGCTGCTCCAGCACGTCCACGGTCGGGTTGCCGAGGCGGGAGTAGATGTTGCCCAATTCCTTCAGCGCGAACAGATTGGCCGCGTGCTCCGTGTCGCGGAACTGGTACGACGTCGTCTGGTAAATCGGCACGGCAACGGCACCCGTGGTCGGGTCAGCGCGCCAGCCGGCATGAACGGCCAGCGTTTCCGGGCGAAGGCGTTTGGAAGTGGACATCTCGACCTCATTATATTTGGCTAATCGAACATATCCCTATGTGGCGGCGCAACAATGTGTCAACCGGGCGCAGGCTGCGGCGCTGATTATTAATCAGCAGCAGAAACGGGTTAGGCGGCACTCCCGCTGTTCAGCGCCAGCGTGGCCAGGGCCATGGCGTCTTTCACCTGCTGCGCGTAATGCACGCGCGGCGCGTTCAAACCATGAGCGGACAGCAATCGGCGCATGGTGGGCGTGGTGCCGCTGAGCACCGTGTAAACCCGCCGCGCCGTTGCCTTGCGGACCAGACTGTCGATGGTATAGGCGGCGGTTGAATCGAGGAACGGCACCGCCGTAAAATCAATAATGAGCGCCCTGTGCTGGTCCTGCATCCGATCGAGCACAGAGCCGATGCTGGCGGCCGAGCCGAAAAAGAAAGCTCCTGAGATGCGGAAGATGACAATGCGCGGATCAGCGCCTGTGCCTCTTTCATAGGCGTTGCGGTTCTGGCCGATGGTGTCGGGCTGGTCTTCCGGCACGAACGGCGTGCGGGTCTCCACCGCCGCAATGGTGGCGATCCGGCGCAGGATCAGCACCGAACCAAGCGCAACGCCAACCACAATGGCCTCGGTCAGGTCGCGGAACACCGTGAGCAGGAAGGTGACCAGCAGCACCGCCGTTGGGCCGCGCCCGCTGTGAACCAGCGCGTTTATCGCCGGTTTTTCAATCATGTTCCACGCAACCACCGCCAGCACGCCTGCAAGGCTGGCCAGCGGAATGAAGCTGGCCAGCGGGGCGGCCACCAGAATGAACAGCAGCAGGAACACGGCGTGCATCATGCCTGCCACCGGGCCGTGCGCTCCGGCGCGCACGTTGGTGGCGGTGCGGGCAATGGTGCCGGTTACGCAAATACCGCCGAACAGTCCCGAGCCGATGTTGGCGACGCCCTGCGCCACCAGTTCGCAGTTGGAGCGGTGGCGGCGGCCGGTCATGCCGTCGGCCACCACGGCGGAGAGCAGGGATTCAATCGACCCCAGCAGGGCAAAGGCAACGGCGCTGGGCAGGACGGCCATGACTTTTGCCGCTGTGAATTCGGGCAGGGCGGGCATGGGCAGGGTGCCGGGAATGCCGCCGTAGGCCGAGCCGATGGGGGCAACCGGACGAGCCAGAAACGCGGCGGCAACGGATGCGGCCGCCACGGCGATGAGCATGCCCGGCCATTTGGGGCGCGCGTATTTCAGGCCCATGATGATGGCGATGGTGGCCAGCGACAGAACAAGGGCGGCCGGGGTGAGGGTGGGCAGGCTGGCCCACAGCACCGGCAGCTTCTCCAGCAAGGGGCCAGGCTCTGGCCGGGTGAGGGTGAGGCCGAGCAACTCCTTCAGTTGGCTGGTGAAGATGATGACGGCAATGCCCGCCGTGAAGCCCACCGTGACGGGGTAGGGTATGAATTTTATGTAGGTGCCCAGCCGCAGGAACCCGATGGCCATGAGAATGAGGCCGGAGAGAATGGTCGCAAGAAGTAGACCCGCCATGCCGTGCTGCGCAACGGTTGCCGCCACCAGCACGATGAACGCGCCTGCCGGTCCGCCGATCTGGAACCGGCTGCCGCCGAGCAATGAGACGAGAAATCCGCCAACGATGGCGGTGTAAAGCCCCTGCGCGGGCGAGGCGCTTGAGGCGATGGCAATGGCCATGGAGAGCGGCAGCGCGACGATGGCAACGGTCAGGCCCGCTATTGCATCATCCCGGAATTTGCCAAGGCCGTAGCCTTCCCGAAGCACGGTCACCAGCTTGGGGGTGAACAGTTCGGCAAAGGTTGGCGGGGCGGGATGGGTCATGGCAGGTTCCACGGTGTCTCCTCAGGCCGCGCATTGCCTGCTGACAGGTGGAACTTAGGGCGATCTTACCCCTGAAAAAGACCGAGCCTCCGGGGAGGGCCGGAGGCTCGGATCGGGGTCATCGGAATGCAGCGGGTGCCAGATTAAAAGCGCATACCGATGCCGATGCCTGCAACGATCGGGTCGATGCTCACGTCAACCTTGTTCACAAGGTCGCCGGTGCGCAGCGTCGCCGTTGTATCCATGTCGATGTATTTCACATCGAGGTTCAGGAAGACCTTCTTGGTCAGATCAATGTCCACGCCGGCCTGAAGCGCGTAGCCGAACGAGTCCTTCAGCTTCACCTTGGTGTCGCCAATGGCATTGTTCAGGCTTTTGCTGGCGTCTTCATTGTAGAAAATCGTGTAGTTCAGTCCTGCGCCCACATACGGCCGCACCTTGGCATCGGGCGCGAAGTGGTATTGCAGGGTCAGGGTCGGCGGCAGCACCCAGGTGTCGGC
>JAEZBH010000030.1 GCA_023427285.1 Pseudomonadota bacterium | reverse complement strand
CCATGCTCCAGCTCCGATGCGGAGGAGGACAGCACCTGCGACGTGGCGGCAAAATCGTACCCGACCTTCTCGTCTTCTGGCGGGGCCTCACGAATGCGCATCCGCCAGACGACATAGCCAATCAGCGCAATCTGGACGATTGCATTGAACCAGTACAGCCCTTGGTTCCCCATCAGATCGATGAAACCGGCGGACAGCGGTGCACCAACGGCCGCGCCCGCTGCGTTGACCATCAGCAATGCCGATGAGGCTTCCACGATATCTTCCTTCGGGGTCAGGTCGAACACGTGGGCGGCAGCCACCGCATAGGCGGGCAGCGTCACGGCGCCGAAAAAGAAAGCGGCCCAATAGCCAAGCCGCGTTCCCAGCGTCTGAATGACAATCAGACCGATAATGGCCGACAGGCCGCAAATGACAACCAGAAGAACACGCCGCTCCATCCGGTCGGAAATCTTGCCAAGCGGGGCCTGCGCCAGCGCGCCGCCAATGACCGCCGCGCTCATGAACCATGCCGCATAGCCCATCGAGCCGCCGCTTGCGTCGAGCACCACCACGGGCGTCAAGGTCCAGAACGCCCCGTGCGCCATGCCGATGAGACAACAGGCAACAAAGCCTGCCGGAGACAGGGCGAACAGATAGCGGGGGCGAAACCGCACCTGAACGAGCGGTGCGGGCTGCGCCGAGCGCGTCAGCGCAATCGGCACCGCCGCGCAGGACACCAGAATGGACGAGATGGCCAATGCCTTGAAGCTGGCCGGATCAAAGCCGGTGGCGATCATCTGGCCGAGGGTCATGACCGTCAGGTTGATGCCGACGTATGTGGACATGACGAGGCCGCGGTTAGTGTTGTCGGCATAGTCATGCAGCCAGCTCTCCAGCACCAGCGATATGCCTGCAAAGCACAGGCCGGTGAGGAAGCGGCAGAGAATCCATATGAGCGGATCCCTCACGATCACGTGCAACAGCACCACAGCCGAGGCCACCGCCACCAGCGCTGCAAAGGTGCGAATATGCCCCGCCATCTTCACGATGCGCGGATCAAACAGGCACCCGACCATAAAGCCAACGAAATAGCCCGTGCCGAGCAGGCCGATGGTGACGTTGGTGAATTCGAGAATTTGCGCCCTGATGGGCAGCGCCAGAACCTGCACGCCGCTGCCCATGATGAGAAAGGCCGTTGCCATTAACAGCGCGGATATGGGGAGAATGACTGCCCGATATCCCGCCTGCCCCTGCCGTTCCGCCATTAAACCCCTCCTTGCAACCAACGCTGCGATCAACCGTGTGAAAGTTGAAACACCGCGAAGCTGTCAGGGCTCCATGCGCAGGGCTCCATGCGGCGGCCCCAAGGGGCGCGGCACACGTTTTAGAGCGGCTTGCGACCAGCGCGGCAAGCAGGTCGCCCGATCAAAACAAAGGGGAGCGCGAGGGTCCGAGACCCTCGCATCATCACCTTCAAATTCAAACTGATTACAAATAGCCCTAAACCGCCGGGCGGATCGGCCTTTCGGGAGACGGCTCGTGCGGCTGCTCTTCCTGCCCAAGGCGCTGATCCCGCTGCCAGTGATAACGGCTGCTCGGCGGCTCGGGCATCTGCCGGTGGCCCAGCACCGCCTGAAGACACGCCTGGCTCCAGGCAGAGGCGGAATTGCGGTGGATGATTTCATACATGCGCCGCCAGCGCGCTTGCCGTTCCGCCAACGGCATGGTGAGCGCCGCGTGCAGCGCCTCGGCAATTTCATCCGGATCGAACGGATTGATGAGCAGCGCATCCTGCAATTCAGCGGCTGCACCGGCAAAGCGCGAGAGCACCAGAACGCCGGGGTCCGCCGGATTTTGCGCCGCCACGAATTCCTTGGCCACAAGGTTCATGCCGTCCCGCAGCGGCGTGACCAGCCCCACCCGCGCAACCCGGTGGAAACCGGCGAGCATGGAGCGCGGCATGTCGCGCGTCAGGTAACGGATCGGCACCCAGTCGAAATCCGCATGCTGGCCGTTGATCTGGCCGACAAGCTGATCGAGCTGCCGCTTGACGTCGCGGTATTCCTTCACGTCATCGCGCGAGCGCGGCGCGATCTGAAGGAGGCCGACGTGCTGACGGTGCTCGGGATGCTTCTCCAGCAAACGGCCATAGCCGATGAACCGCTGAAGCAGCCCCTTGCTGTAATCGAGCCGGTCCACCCCCAGAATGAGCGCCTTGTCTCCCATGCTTTCGCGCAACCGCTCGGCATCTTGCTTGTGCTCCGCCTCCGCCGCCATGACGGCGAAGCCCTCCGTATCGATGCCAACCGGAATGGCGCTGGAAATGCAGGGCCGATGGGGGCCGAAAATCACCCCGTCCTTGCTGATGGAATAGCGCAGGATTTCCATGACGCAGGCGCGGAAGTGGCGCACGTCGGTTTCGGTCTGGAAACCCACATGGTCATATTCGCACATGGCAGACAGAAGCGCCCGGCTTGGCGGCAGCACCGAGAACAGCGCGGGCGGCACGAAGGGAATGTGCAAATAAAAGCCGATGCGCCCGGTAAAATTCCGCTGTCGCAAACAGGCCGCCAACGGAATGAAATGATAATCATGCACCCAGACGATATCGTCAGGCCGCAAGAACTGCATCAGCGCATCGGCGAACTGGTTGTTGACCGACAGATAGCCTTCATAATCGCTGCGGTCGAACGACAGCAGGCCGGGGCGGTAATGCAGCAGCGGCCAGAGCGTGCGGTTGGCAAAGCCCACATAAAAGCGCGAGAAATCCTTCTCCGCCAGATCCATGCCGATGATTTGCGCCCCGTCTGCATTGCTGTGCGTCAGCTGCCCCGACGTCTCCCCGCGCTTGCCGCTCCACCCGAACCAGATGGTCTCGGGCGTGAGCACATCTTTGAGGGCCGTTGCCAGACCGCCCGGCGCTTGTCCTTTTTTTCCGCCGACGGTCACCCGGTTTGAAACAATCACGAGTCGAGCCACGTTCTCTTCCTTCGGCTGAATTGACACCGTTGGTACGCCTCGACAGGCTGCCGCGTTCCCTTGTTATGACGTCCCCGGCGTCACTTCCCCGGAAACAGGCGAAACAAGCCCGCGCAGCCACGCCCGCACGAAAGGTGGGCCGCCGCCGAAATCATCTGGCACGCGCAGGCCCTTCCCGCCCAGCAGCACGCAGGCGCGAATGCCGTCTTCGTCTGTAACATCATCGCCAATGAAAACGGGTATGCGCCCCTGAAACGGCGGATGGCGCATCAATTCGCGCACGGCGGAGCCCTTGTCTAACCCGCGGGGGCGCAGCTCCAGTGCCATTTTCGCACCCGTAATTCGAAAGCCCGGCCAGCGCTTGGCGGCCTGCTCCAGAGCGGCCCGCACGCGCCCCTCGCTCTCTGGCGCCTGCCGAAAATGAACGGTCAGGCAGCTCTGCTTTTCCTCCAGCAGAACCCCCTCCAGCCCTGCCGTTTCCTGCCGAACGCAAGCGGCCATTCCGGGGGGAAGCGTATGCTGGGGCAGAGCCGCCGCCGGGTAGTCCGCCGGCATTTTGAATACCGCCCCGTGTTCGGCCACAAGCGGCACGGGGCACTCGGGCAGCAGCCGCGTCAGATCCGCCAGCGGCCTGCCTGAAATCACCGCCACAGCCCCGTTCAACCGCTGGCGAAGCTGCTCCAGCAATGGCGGAAGATCATCTGGAACAAAAACCGCATCCGGGCTCAAGGCGATGTCGATCAGCGTCCCGTCAAGATCGAGAAACAGACAGATCCGGCTGACATCAATATCCGACACATCCCGCGACTTCATTGCAAAATCCTCGGTTGTGATCAGAGAATTGTCAGAACCAACTCGGAACAACTCTTGGGATATAGATCGAAGCAGGCGTGTTCCAACCCTTGATGGGAAGGTTGAATGTTGCGCCATGGGCCGCAACCCGGCAGGAATAGGCTTCGAGTTTGGGTTAGAAAGAGACGGAACAGCTAGATGGGCAACACCGAGGGTAGACGCATCCTGATTTACTGCGCCATTGTGGCC
>JAEZBH010000021.1 GCA_023427285.1 Pseudomonadota bacterium | reverse complement strand
TTGCAACCCGGCGCGTCACCGTATCCCTGGTCGAATGACCGTTCTTATGCTTCCAGACCGGCAATAATGCCGAGGAAGTCCTGTGCCTTCAGGCTTGCGCCGCCAACGAGCGCGCCGTCAACATCCTGAACCGCCAGCAGTTCGGCAGCGTTGGACGGCTTGACCGAGCCGCCATAGAGAATACGCATGCCCTCGCCCTCTGCGCCGAAGCGCTCAACGAGCTGGGCACGAATGGCGGCGTGAACCTCTGCAACTTCCGGCGTCGTCGGGGTGCGGCCCGTGCCGATCGCCCACACCGGCTCATAAGCGATCACGGTGTTGGCGGCGGTTGCGCCCTCCGGCACCGAGCCTGCAATCTGGCTGCCCACAACCTCAAGAGTCTTGCCTGCATCGCGCTCTGCCTCGGTCTCGCCGACGCAAACGATGGAGATGAGGCCCGCACGCCAGCCGGCCCGCGCCTTGGCGTTGACCGTCTCGTTGCTCTCTGCGTGGTCGGCGCGGCGCTCGGAGTGGCCGACGATCACCAGCTTGGCGCCCGCATCCGCCAGCATTTCAGCTGCGGTATCGCCCGTGTGCGCGCCGCTGGCGTTGGCGTGGCAATCCTGACCGCCAATGGCGATGCGGCTGCCCTCGGCCTTCTGTGCAAATGCCGCCACCAGCGTGAACGGCGGGCAGATGGCCGCATCGATTCGCGCAGGAGCACCGGCAACACCGGCAATCATGGCCTCCAGCTCGGCAATCGAGGCCTTCAGTCCGTTCATCTTCCAGTTGCCTGCAATCAGCGGTCGGCGCGTCACCACATCTAGTCTCCCGTCGTCCAATTTAGCCAATGCATCTGTAACGCATTGCCTGTGTTTCCAGAATTGGCGCAGGCAATAGCAGAACCATTGCCAAAATGGCAAAGCTCATGATGAGGGCGGGTTCCGCCGCCCGCGCAACGGCTTGCGCAAGCAAGCGCATCCAGCCTTCTCCTCAAGGATGCTTGCCGTCCGGCCACCGCCCACCTATGCTCCGCCCCCGTTCCGGAACACTTGTTTGGCAGGCGCTTCATGCTCGCATCCATTCGCAAAGCCCTTTCCTCGTGGGTCGTCGTCGGCCTGCTATCGCTGCTGGTCGCGGCCTTCATCATCACCAGCGTGCAGGACCCCTTCTCGCTTGGCGGCGGCGCGCGGCTTGCCAAGGTTGGTGACCAGTCGATCTCCACGGCAGAGTTCACCCAGCAGTTCGACCGGATTTTCCGGCAGGAACAGCGCCAGCGCCCGGAGCTGACCCGTGAGGACGTTCTGCGCGCCGGGGCCGATCAGCAGGTACTCAATCTGCTGGTGACCTCTGCGGCCTTTCAGAACTTTGCTGATGAACAGGGCGTGCGCGCCGGTGCCCGGAACCTGAGCAATGCCATTCGCAACACACCGGCCTTCCAGATCGCAGGTCAGTTCGACCCGACGGTCTATGAAGAGGTGCTGGCCCAGAACAACATGTCCCGCAAGGACTTCCAGAACCTGCTTGCCTCTGATCTGACCCGCGATCAGTTCATCAAGGTGGCCTCGCTGTCGCCGTTCACGCCGGAGCGCCAGACCGCCGCTTACGTCCGCCTGCTTCAGGAAGCCCGCACGGCCTCGGTTGCCGCCATTCCGGCAGCCAAGTTCGCCGCCAGCGTCGGCGCGCCGGATGAGAAGGCGCTGGACGCGTTCTACAAAGAGAACATCAAGGCCTACACCGTGCCTGAGCTGCGCAGCTTCCGTTACATCCTGCTCAGCCCCGAAAGCGTTCAGTCCAACATTCAGGTCACCGAAGCCAACCTGAAGGACTATTACGACGCCCACCTTGACCGCTATGCAGGCATCGAGAAGCGCGCCATCCAGCAGCTGCTTCTGCCCGACGAAGCCACCGCCCGCGACGCTTACGAGCGCATCAGCAAGGGTCAGGATTTCGTCGCCGTCGCAAACGAGCTGGGCGGCTTCGAGGAAGGCGACCTGAGCCTTGGCGAAGTCACCCGCAAGCAGCTGGCAGAAGATACTTCCGAGGCCGCCGCATCCGCTGCGTTCGGCGTTCCGGCTGGCACTGTCACCAGCCCGGTTGAGTCCGACCTGGGCTGGCACCTGTTCCGCACCACCAAGATCAGCAAGTCCGACGACCGTCCGTTCGCAACGGTTAAGAGCGAGATCGAGCAGGAAGTGCGCCGTGAGCGCGCGCTTGACCGCATCTACGAACTCAGCCGCGAGATGGAAGATGCCCTTGCCTCTGGCGAGGACCTCGTTGCCGTTGGCAAGCAGTTCAACCTGCCGGTCGTCACCGTTCCTGCAACCACGCGCTCTGGCCTCAACCGCGATGGCCGCCCGGTCGAGATGACCCCGCAGGCCCGCGAGATGCTGGGCCACGTGTTCGATCAGCGTCAGGACGAAGACCTCGCCATGACCGAACTCGGCAAGGACACCTACTACGTCTCGCAGGTGACCGATGTCACCCCGCCGACCCCGCGTCCGCTTGCTGAAATCAAGAACGCCGTTGTCGGCAACTGGCGCTTCGACCAGATGCTCAAGAAAGCCCGCGCCGCAGCGGATGCCGCCGCTGCCGACATCAAGAAGGGCACCCCCTTCAACGATGCCGCCCGCAAGCAGGGCTTCGAACTGGCCCCGCCGGTCACCGTGCGCCGTGTCGATGCCATGCAGCAGGGCCAGCAGCTTCCCGCCCCGGTCCGCGCCATGTTCACCGCCGCCAAGGGTCAGGTGCAGGTCATTCCGGCCGAAGGCGGTCAGGGTTTCTACATCCTCAAGGTCGAGAACATCGAGTCCAAGCCCGGCCCGGATGCGGAAATGATCAAGATGGCAACCAAGCAGGAAATCCAGTCCTCTGCGGCTGACGAGCTTTCCAGCGCCTTTGCCCAGTCCGTGCGCCAGTCGGTTGGCGTCAAGATCAACGAACAGGCTCTGGCGCAGGCCCGCAATCAGCTGGTCTCCGGCAGCGTGGAGTAAGCGTAAGTGGACATCTCACCCGAGTTTTCCGAGTTTTCCGCCAACTATAACGCTGGCCGCCCGCAATGCGTGTGGGCGCGCCGGGTTGCCGATACGGAAACGCCGGTATCGGCCATGCTCAAGGTCGGACTGGGCGACCGCGCCTCGTTCCTGCTGGAATCTGTTGAGGGCGGCTCGGTGCGTGGCCGCTATTCCATGATCGGCCTGCATCCGGACCTGTTGTGGCAGTCACGGGGCAACCGCTCCGAGATCGCGCGCGATGCCCTGAACGCGCCCGACAGCTTCGAGCCCTGCGCCGGTGACGCCCTTGCCGAGCTGCGCCAACTCATCGACTCCTGCCGCATGGACGTGCCCGAGGCCCTGCCCAAGGCCCTCTCCGTTCTGGTCGGCTACATGAGCTACGAGACGACGACGCTGGTCGAACGTCTGCCGCAGCCCAAGGGCAGCGCTCTTGGCGTGCCGGACCTTTTCTTCCTGCGCCCGACCGTGCTTCTGGTGTTCGACCGCCTGAAGGATGATCTGTTCTTCATCGCGCCGGTCTATCCCGGCAAGCTGGACGCCCGCGCCGCCTACGATCAGGCGATCGAGCGCCTGCACGGCGTCATGGCGCAGCTGGCCCAGCCGCTGCCGCCGACCGCCCGTGCCGATGCAGATATGGCCGACATCGAAATCACGCCCCAGCTTGCGCCGGGCCAGTATCAGGACATGGTGCTGAAGGCCAAAGAGTACATCGCAGCGGGCGACATCTTTCAGGTGGTGCTGGCCCAGCGCTTCACCTCGCCCTTCGAGCTGCCGCCGTTCGAGCTGTATCGGGCGCTGCGGCGCGTCAACCCCTCGCCGTTCCTCTACTTCCTCAACCTGCCCGGCTTCTCCGTCATCGGCTCCAGCCCGGAGATTCTCGTGCGCGTGCGCGATGGCGAAGTCACCATTCGTCCGATCGCAGGCACCCGCCCGCGGGGCAAGACCGCTGAGGAAGACGAAGCCAACCGCGAAAGCCTGCTGGCCGATCCCAAGGAACTCTCCGAGCACCTCATGCTGCTGGACCTTGGCCGCAACGACGTTGGCCGCGTCTCGACCCCCGGCACCGTGAAGGTGACCGACCGCTTCTTCGTCGAGATGTACAGCCACGTCATGCACATCGTCTCCAACGTGCGCGGTCGCCTCGATGCCAAGCACGACGCCGTTGATGCCCTCATGGCCGGTTTTCCGGCAGGCACCGTCAGCGGCGCGCCCAAGATCCGCGCCATGGAGATCATCAACGAACTGGAACCCGAAGCACGCGGGGCCTACGCCGGCGGCGTCGGCTACTTCTCGGCTGACGGCTCCATGGACAGCTGCATCGTGCTGCGCACCGCCATTGTCAAAGACGGCGTCATGCACGTCCAGTCCGGCGCAGGCATCGT
>JAEZBH010000007.1 GCA_023427285.1 Pseudomonadota bacterium | reverse complement strand
CCGAGATGCCCTCGATCCGCTTGTCCTTCACCGCCTCGGCAATGCGCTCCACCAGCGTGGACTTGTTCACCTGATACGGAATCTCGGTGATGATGATGGCTTCGCGGTCACGGCCCCACGTCTCGATGTGGGTGCGCGAGCGCATCAGGATCGAACCGCGGCCCGTGCGGTAGGCAGACAGAATGCCGCCGCGGCCCATCACGATGGCGCCGGTCGGGAAGTCCGGACCCGGCACGATCTCCATGAGTTCTTCCGGCGTGATTTCCGGATTGTCCATGTAGGCAAGGCAGGCCGCAATCACTTCGCCCAGGTTGTGCGGCGGAATGTTGGTGGCCATGCCGACGGCAATACCGCCCGCGCCGTTCACCAACAGATTCGGGAACCGCGCCGGCAGAACGGTCGGCTCGCTTTCCTGCCCGTCGTAGTTGGCCTGGAAGCTGACCGTGTCTTTTTCCAGATCGCTCAGCAGGTATTGGGACACCTTGGCAAGGCGCGCTTCGGTGTAACGCATGGCCGCCGCAGGGTCGCCGTCCATGGAGCCGAAGTAGCCCTGACCGTCGATGAGCGGCACGCGCATCGAGAAGTCCTGCGCCATGCGCACCAGAGCTTCATAGATCGCAGAGTCGCCGTGCGGGTGATACTTACCGATCACGTCACCGACGATACGGGCCGACTTTCTGTACGGCTTGGTGTGATCGTAGCTGTTCTCGTGGCAGGAAAACAGGATGCGGCGGTGAACAGGCTTGAGGCCGTCACGCACATCAGGAAGCGCACGCGATACGATCACGCTCATGGCGTAATCAAGGTACGATGTCCGCATCTCCTCAACGATGGAGATCGGGCGGATATCGGACGAGTCCGAGGAATTCGGTTCAGTCAAATCCAACGCTCAAATCCTGGAATATAGAGCCATAAGGGAGTTGCCCCATGTTCTAGACAACTGCGCTCCAGAAAGCCAGTTTTAAGGACCAAATCCCGGCGCCGTACCGTCGTTTGGGCTCGATTCAGCTCTCTTTTTGCCCCCGCCTTTGCCCGGATTGCGCTAAGGCTGGACCCATGCCGCGTCCAGGCGCATATAGGCGGCCATGACGAACCAGTTTGAACCCATTCATGTCATCGGCGGCGGCCTGGCTGGCTCCGAAGCCGCATGGCAAATCGCCAAGGCGGGCGTGCCCGTCATCCTGCACGAGATGCGCCCCGTCCGCACCACCGATGCGCACCAGACCGAAGGCCTTGCCGAGTTGGTCTGCTCCAACTCGTTCCGCTCGGACGACCCGGCGGCCAACGCCGTCGGCGTGCTGCACGAGGAAATGCGCCGCGCCGATTCGCTGATCCTGAGCGCGGGCGACAAAGCCCGCGTGCCCGCAGGCAGTGCGCTGGCGGTTGATCGCGACGTGTTCTCGCAGATCGTTACCGAGGCGCTCTCAAATCACCCGCTCATCGAGATTCGCCGCGAGGAAATCGCCGGTCTCCCGCCCGCCGACTGGTCGAGCGTCGTGATTGCCACCGGCCCCCTCACCTCGCCCGCGCTGGCCGAGGCGGTGAAGAGCCTGACCGGCGAAGACGAACTGGCCTTCTTCGACGCCATCGCGCCGATCGTTTACAAGGACAGCATCAACTTCGACATCGCATGGTTCCAATCCCGCTACGACAAGGCGTCCGGCCCCGGCAGCGAGGGCAAGGACTACATCAACTGCCCGATGGACAAGGACCAGTACTACGCCTTCATCGAGGCGCTGCTGGCGGGCGAGAAGACCACCTACAAGGAATGGGAAGCCAACACCCCCTACTTCGAGGGCTGTATGCCGATCGAGGTGATGGCGGAGCGCGGGCCTGACACCCTCTCCTTCGGCCCGATGAAGCCGGTCGGCCTGGCCGATCCGCGCACCGGCAAGCGCCCCTATGCGGTCGTCCAGCTGCGGCAGGACAATGCACTGGGCACGCTCTACAACATGGTCGGCTTCCAGACGAAGCTGAAGCATGGCGAGCAGACCCGCATCTTCCGCACTATTCCGGGCCTCGAAAACGCCCAGTTCGCCCGTCTTGGCGGCCTGCACCGCAACACCTTCATCCGCTCGCCTAAGGTTCTGGACAGCGTGCTGCGCCTGAAGGCAGATCCGCGCCTGCGCTTCGCCGGTCAGGTGACGGGCGTTGAGGGCTATGTGGAGAGCGCCGCCATCGGCCTCTTGGCAGGCCGCTTCGCTGCTGCCGAGCGCAAGGGGGAAGCCATCGTGCCGCCGCCGCCGACCACGGCCTTCGGCGCCCTCATCAGCCACATCACCGGCGGTGCGGAGGTGGACACCTTCCAGCCGATGAACGTGAACTTCGGCCTGTTCCCGCCGCTGGAAGGCAAGGTGCGCAAAAACGAGCGCAAGGCCGCTCAGTCCGCCCGCGCCCTGCGCGACGTGGACGCATGGCTTGGCCGCACGCCTGCAAGCGATCAGGCGGCTGAATAGCTCAGGGCTTAGGTCGATTTGTAATCAGCTTGAATTTGAAGGTCATGATGCGAGGGTCTCAGACCCTCGCGCTCCCATTTGTTTTGATCGGGCCGTATCCTTCATGAAGGGTGCGGCCCTTTTCTCATGGCCTTTTGCTCAAAAAGAGCAGGAAAAGCGGCCCTTAAAACGAATGGGGGCGTGGGGGATAAAA
>JAEZBH010000506.1 GCA_023427285.1 Pseudomonadota bacterium | reverse complement strand
CGTCCATCGGCACCAACCGCAAGCAGCTCGGCGCGTTCCAGCTGGGTGACCACCTCATCACCGCCATCCTGTCCGTCGTCCTGCCGTTTCTCGGCCAGTCGGCGCAGCAAGGGGCGCTGCCCACGCTGTTTGCGGCCACCGATCCGCAGGCAGAGGGCGGCGGCTTTTACGGCCCCGGCGGTGCTGGCGAGATGAAGGGCCCGCCTGCGCCTGCCCGCATCAAGCCCAGCGGGCAAGACATGGAGGCCGCCCGCAAGCTGTGGGAGATCACCGAGACGCTGACCGGCACCCGCTTTGCGCCCTGAGCGCGCAACTCTGAGCGCCAAACGCCCGCACGTCTGCATTACGCCTCGGGCACCCCTTACCGGAACGAGAACATCTCGGAGCGGATGCGCCGGGTATCGATGCCGACTTCCCTGGCGATGTCGCGCACCTTGTCAAGCAGCCCGGCAGGCCCGCAAACGGCAATGTCGAGCGCGGTGCCTTCGGCGCTTTGCGCGATCTCGGCGAACCGCAGCCGGAAAACAGGGGAATTGGGGCCGCTATCGAGCGGAATGAACTCGATGCCGCGCTCCTGCGCCAGTGGCCTTAACTCGTCCGCCAGCGGGAACGCACGGCCCGGCGTGTAGAAGTAGAACAGCGTGACCTGTCCGAAGCGATCAGCGTCCTGATCCTTCAGCCACGCAAGGAAGGGCGATATGCCAACGCCCCCGCCGATCCAGATTTCCCGGTCGCTCTCCGGCTTTCTCTGGAAAAGGCCATAGGGACCATACACATCCGCATGCATCCCCGGCTCAACCCTTGCAACCAGCTGGGAGGTGTAATCTCCCAGCGCCCGCACCACGAAGACAATATGACCGGCAGCGGAAGGGGCGGAGGCAATCGTGAACGGGTGCGGCTCGCGCAGGCCATCCACCCGCATGCGCAGGAAGCCGAAGCTGCCGGGCCTGAAATCCACCTGGCGGCTGACAGGCGCAAGCTCGATCCGCGCCGCCGCGTTGCCGCGCAAAACGCTCGCGACGCGATAATGGCCGTGCCTTGCCACGAACGGGTAGAGCACCAGCTTATAGGCGGCGCAAAGCACCCCCAGCGCAGCCCACAGGGCAAGCCACAGGCCCGCCGGGCTGCTGATCTCCACGGGCGACTTGATGCTCAGCCAGTGGGCGATCACGATCAGGAACAGGGGGCCTGACAGGCGGTGCCACCAGCGCCACTGTTTGTAGGGAATATTCCTGTTCAGCGCGAGCAGCACGATCACCATCAGGGCCACGAAGCTGGCCTGCCGGACGAAGCGGGTCCAATCAGACGGCAGGGCGATGATCGGCGCGACCTCCCATGACCGGACGCCCGCCTTGAACATCAGGTGGACCGAGGCCAGCGTCAGCGCAAAGACGGCAAGCCATTTGTGTACGGCGTACACCCGGTCAAGCCCGCCGAAGATGCGCTCAACCACCAGACTGCGCGATGACAGGCTGGCGGCGGCTCCCATCAGCGCCAGCGCCGCAACGCCGCAGACAAGGCTGGCGGTTGCCATGGTGAACCAGGTATCCGGGGGAAGGTCCATCATCGTCAAAACGGCACTGACGACGATAATAAACAGGACGGCTTGCCAGGATTTCATAGGGCTCAGCCTCTTCCAGAGGAATAAATCTGACACCAGACTGCAACCGGCAGATTGTCCGGTCAATGGCGATCAACCCTGCCTGCCCCGCCCGCAAGGAACCGGGGGCGCTACCCGAAGAAGCCGTGGATGAACCAATCCGGCTCCCGCGCCGCCTCGCCCGGTGCGCCGCCGTAAAGGCCGTGGCGGAACAGCCAGAAGCGCCGCCCCTGCCTGTCTTCCACCACATAATAATCGCGGGTTCGTGCGTCTTCGCCGTCGCGCCACCATTCAGGCGCAATCCGCTCCGGGCCGATGGCGCGTGTCACCCGATGCTCCAGCCGCCGCCACACGAAGCGGGCGGGCGGGCCTTCCGGCACCTCGGCAATGACGCTGACCGGCTCGGGCCGGTCCAGCAGCAAGAGCGGGCGCATCCGGTCAAGGTTGAGCGCGGCGTCCTGCCCCGCGCTCCCCCGTGGGCGCATCTGCTCGGCCCGCTCCGGCACGTGGCTTTCGAGCGCGCCTAACCGATAAACCGCCTGCGGCCCCAGGCGGCTGGCCAGCCGATCCCCCAGCTGCGCCAGATCAAGCGCGCCCCGGTCTCCGGCAAAACTGCCTTGCGCGGGGCAAAACGGCCCGGCCTCCTCTGCCGCCAAACCCAGGCTCTCGATGCCGAAGCCCGGCTCCAGCGTCTCCAGCCTTGGCTCCAGCAGCCGCAGCATGTGGGCCACGTCCCGCGTCGGCTCGCCCATGCCTGCCTGCAGATCCTGCCGCGAGCCATCCGCCCGGTATGCCGTCAGCCGCAGCTTGCGAACGCCCAACCCCTGCTTCGCCAGCAGCTCCGCCAGCTCGCCCAAGAGGCGCGGCATCCAGGCGGCCACCAGCGCCCGGTCGATCAGCGGCGCACCGAAGCTGCGCGCCACCTGCAAACAGGGCGGCGGGGTCAGCGGCACCACCGGCTCGGCCCGTTCGCCCAGCGCCTGATCCAGCCGCAGCACCACCGCCTCGGCCTGCGCCTTGGCCCGAAACCGCCGCGCCAGAGCCGCCCTCGGCAATGGCATGAGCTGGCCGATATCCCGTAATCCCAGCAAACGCAGCGTTGCCACCGTCTCGCCGTCGAGCCGCAGGGCCGCCACCGGCAAGTCCGCCAGCGCCAGCCGCGCCGCACCCGTTGGCACCACGGTTTGAGCTTGCGGTGCAAAACGGGCCAGTGCCCATGCACAGCCCACCGTGTCGGCCAGCGCCAGCCGCGCCGTCAGGCCCATGCCCTCCAGCCGCCGCGCCATGTCCGCCAACAGGCCCGCCTCGCCGCCGCGCAGGTGAGCACAGCCCTCAACGTCGAGCAGCAGGCCGTCCAGCCCGTCCAGCCCCACGATCGGCGTGTACTGCTCCGCCCAGCGCGCCAGCGCCGCCAGCGCCCCGGCATCCGCTGCCCGGTCGATCGGCTCGCTTGCCAGATGCGGGCAGTAGGCTCTGGCATCCGTCAGCGGCTGGCCGATGCGCAGGCCCGCCGCCGGTCAGCTCCTTGAGGATGTCGCCCTTGCCGTTGTAGACGACCAGCTCGAGCTGCCGGCCGTAGAGCTG
>JAEZBH010000462.1 GCA_023427285.1 Pseudomonadota bacterium | reverse complement strand
GTTGTGTTCAGACCCTGATAGACGTCTGACACGTAAGGGGCGGCGAAAAGCGTGACCGTGCCGAGCTGGCCCGCGTTGGCGGTGACGGCGACGCTGTAGCCCTCGTGCCACGGGTAAACCTGAACGTCCGTGACCTTCCAGCCGGCGGGCAGGGTGGGCATAGCCAGATTGGTTTCGGAGTGCAGCTTGGCCGGATCGTAGCGGAAGCTCTCTGACGGCGGGATCAGGCGCTCGCGCAGCGACTGGGTGCGACGGGCATCAAGCGCTTCGTCAACGAAGGCAAGCGTTGCCGCTTCGCTGCGGTTTGCGCGCTCGAAGGGCGTTACGGCGGTAAAGATGAACAGGCCAGCCGCAACGCTGGCGGCAAGGCCGGTCAGGCGCAAAACGGTGCGGCCCCAGACCTGACGCTTCAGGCCATGTTCCAGACGGGTGGCGCTGGCCAGAAGGCGTTCGGACGGCTCGCTTTGCAACTGGGCGTGGAGGCGCAGCGCATCCATGGTGCGCAGGGACGCCATGGTGTCAGCCGCGGCATCGGGGTTATGGGCCAGGAAGTCTTCAACCTCGATGCGGCGGGCGTCATCGAGCTGGCCGTCGATATAGGCCTGAAGATCAACCTCGGTCACCGAGACGGGGCGGGAGGTGTCAGCGTGATTCATGAGAACCTCTGACCAGTTTGAGCTGGACTGGCGCTTGCTGTGCGCCGGAGAGTTGTTCGCCCGTGTCTGGCCTGGTTGCGGGCGCGTCCATCTCGCGCAGCGCAGTGCGAGCGCGCGACAGGCGGGACATCAGCGTGCCAACGGGAATTGCAAGGGCATCTGCCGCTTCCTGATACGACAGCCCTTCAACCGCAACGAGGTGAAGGGCGGCGCGCTGGGCATCGGGCAGGCGGGTGAAGGCCTGATGAATTTGCGCAAGCTGAACGTGGGTGTCTGCATCGGGCGGCGGCGGCGCGGCCACCGGGTCAGCCAGCATGGCATCGACGGCGCGCTCTTCCATTTGCCGACGGCGGTAACTGTCAACGAACAGGTTGTGCAGGAGAGAGAAGAGCCAGGGGCGCAGGCCCCGGCGGGTGTCGAAACTGTCGCGGCGCTCATAGGCCCGCAGCAGGGTTTCATGGACCAGTTCTTCGGCGTCGGCAGGGTCGCGGACGAGCGCGCGCGCATAGCGCAGCAACGCCGGCAACTGTCCCACCACATCGAATGATTTGTCCTTCATACCCCATGTACGAGAGAGCTTCGGATTTTATTCCATAGCCCTCAGCATTTTTTCAAAAAAAGACGGCGGCACGCCGGAAGACGCCCCGCCGAGTTTCAGTACAGGCTGCCACTCCTGTTGCTAACGTCAGTGTGGCGAAGAAGTTCGAACGGTTCGTCTATCGCGTATGACGCGAGCCCGGAACAAGCCCCAAATCCGGGTAGGAGGAGCGGCGGGCCGTCTCCCAGATGTCGGGGTAGGCGGCGATCAGGCCAAGGCGCGGGGCGCAATAGGGGCGGTAGCGCCCGCCGTCAGGGTGGGCGATGCGCGCGCCGGCTTCCTGCGCGATGAGGGCCGGGGCCGCGTGGTCCCACGGCAGCAGCCGCCAGTAGGAGGCCGCATCGATGCCGCCGGTGGCAAGGCGCAGATATTCCTGGCCCGCGCACATCAGCGGCTCGATCGGCTCGATGGTCTCAAGCTGCGAGGCCTCGGCGATCTCCGGCGGCCAGAACCTGACCGAGACGGAAACGCGAACCTTGCCGGCCTTGCGCTCGGGCATCCGCAACCGCTCGCCGTTGATGAAGGCGCCAGCGCCGGGGCGGGCCTCTGCCATGCGCTGGCCGAGGGGGTCGTAAACGCAGGCCGCCACGGTTTCGTTGTTCTGCACCAGCGCGACCATGATGGCGAAGGTGGGGTTTCCGGCCGCGAAATTGGCGGTGCCGTCCAGCGGGTCGATCACCCACACCGGCTCGGTGCCCGCCAGCCGGTTGATGATGTCGGGCTGTGCAGCGACGGCTTCTTCTCCGACCACCAGCGAGCCGGGCAGGAGCTTCAGCAGACGGTCCGTCAGCAGGGCCTCCGACTCTTCATCGGCAATGGTGACGAGATCATCCGCCGAGGTTTTCTCGCGGACCTCGTGGCTGGCCAGCGTTTGATACCGCGGCAGGATGATCCGCTCGGCGGTTTCGCGCAAAAGGTCGGGAACCTGGGCAAGGGCGCGGTCGATCGCATCGGACATGGTGGCTGGTCTTTCTTTTCGGCGAAGCTGGTCATGAGGCGGGGCTGGCGGCTATAATCCCGCCCTGCCTTCTATACACCTTAATTCAGCGGATGTGAGATCGACTTATGGCGCAAACCGAGACGGCAATTCTGGCGGCTGGATGCTTCTGGTGCGTGGAAGCGGTGTTCGACGATCTGATCGGCGTGCAATCGGTGGAGTCCGGCTACATCGGCGGTCATGTGGAGAACCCGACCTATCGGCAGGTGTGCGAGGAGCCGACCGGCCATGCCGAGGCCGTGCGCATCACCTACGACCCCGAGCAGATCAGCTATGACGAGCTGCTGGACGTCTTCTTCCACGTTCACGACCCGACCACCCTCAACCGGCAGGGCAATGACGTGGGCGAGCAGTACCGCTCTGCGATCTTTTATTTGAACGAGGCCCAGAAGGCGTCGGCCGAGAAGGCGATTGCGGCCGCGCAGGGCGATTGGGCGGACCCGATTGTGACTGAGGTGGTGCCCGCAACCCGGTTCTGGGAGGCGGAGGACTATCATCAGGAGTATTTCGCCAACAACCCGAACCAGCCTTATTGCGCTGCCGTGGTGGGGCCGAAGGTGCGCAAGTTCCGCCAGAAATACGCAGATCGCCTGAAGCAGCATTAAGCTGGATATATGAAAAGCGAAACGGCGGCCTTCAGGGTCGCCGCTTTGCGTTGCAGGGTGCTTGATCGCGGCGGCCCCTCAGCGGGCCAGCCAGGCTTCGAGCCGGTCCAGCGCCTCGCTCACCTGCGCCGTTGAGACCGCAAAGGAGAAGCGCAGGAAGCGGTTGCCCTCAACCGGGTCGAAATCAACGCCGGGGGCCAGCGCAACGCCGGTTTCCTGAACCAGACGGCGGCAGAAGTCGAGGCTGTCGTTGGTCAGGTGGCTGATGTCCGCATAGACGTAAAAAGCCCCATCGGGCGGGGCGATGCGATCGATGCCCATTTGCGGCAGCCGCTCCAGCAGCAGGGCGCGGTTGGCGCGATAGACATCCACATGGCGCTCTAACTCGTCATCGGCCTCAAGCGCCTTCAGCGCCGCATGCTGGGCAAGGCTGGGGGGCGTGAGGAACATGTTGCCAGTGATGGTTGCGAAATGCCCGGCCTCGGCCTCTGGCACCACCAGCCAGCCCAGCCGCCAGCCCGCCATCGAGTAGTATTTCGAGAAGCTGTTGACGACGATCACATCATCGGAAAACGCCAGCGCGGTTGCCGGTTCGGCGGCGTAGCAAAGGCCGTGGTAGATCTCGTCGGAGATCAGGCGGATGCCGCGCCGCGTGCAGACTTCCGCAATGGCTTTCAGCTCATCGCTTGAAAGCATGGCGCCGGTGGGGTTGGCCGGACTGGCGACGATGACGCCCGCCGGGGCCGGGTCCAGCGCCTCGATGTGCGCGGCGGTGATCTGGTAGCGGCTGTCCGCCCCGCAGGCGATCTCGACCGGCTCAAGGTGCATGGCGGTGAGCGTGTTGCGATAGGCCGGATAGCCGGGCCGGGCCATGGCGATGCGATCGCCGGGCCGAAACAGGGTGGTGAACGTCAGCACAAGCGCGCCGCTGGCCCCGAAGGCGGGAATGATGCGCTCCGGCGAGACGGCAACGCCGTAGGCGGACTGGTAGCGCGCGGCCAGCGCCTCTTTCAGCGGCACGCTTTCCCAATAGCCCATGGGGTCGGCGTCCAGCACCTCATGGGCGCGGGCGATGGCCGGTTGCGGCGCGCCGGTGGACGGCTGGCCGAATTCCATGTGGATGATGGATGCGCCCTGCGCCTTCAACTGGTGCGCCAGCCGGGAAATGTTGATGGCGTGGAACGGTTCAACCTTTGGGCGGGGGCGGGAAGTCGTCATGGCGGCGCAACGCACTCTCAAGGATAGGATGACGCGGTTGTAGCGGCGCAGGCGGGCCAGGGCAATCGGCGGGCCGTCTCAGGGTGCCGATCTTTATGGTCGTATGTTTCAGCTTTGTTCTTGAAGTGGGTAGTCCGGAAGGCATATCTTTGCAGGTATGACGATGCTGATTCCCTTCCTGCTTCTGCTCTGTCTGGTGAGCCTGGCGGGGCTGTGTCAGTTGGTTTGGGCTCAGGCGGGGCGCGGCATTGGCTACACTTCCGGATCGGGACGCGCTACACAGGGAGTCGGGGCAGGCAACGGCCTGGCATCGCGCGCAGGCGGGGTGCCGCATGGGCCGCCCGTGCCCGTGTCCTCGATGACCCTTCTGCCAACAGTTTTCAGCGGTTCCGACTCGAGCATGAGCAGCAGCACCTCCACCCGGTTCGTTCATCTGCGGGTGCAGTCCGCCTATTCCATGCTGGAAGGGTCGATGCACCCGAAGGACATCGCCAAGCTGTGCGTGAAGCATCACATGCCCGCCGCCGCGCTGACCGACCGGAACGTGCTGTTCGGCGCCATGGAGTTCTCGGACTACCTGTTCGATTCCGGCGTACAGCCCATCATCGGCTGTCTTCTTGGCGTGAAGCGTCCGCAGGTGGAAGGCGCGCAGGCCAACAGCTTCACCGGGCCGAAAGCGGCCTATGACAGCCTTGTGCTGCTGGCCCAGAACGAGGCGGGCTATGCCAACCTCATCCGGCTGGTCTCTGCCGCTCACCTCAGCGGCACGGAAGGCGGAGAGCCGCCGCATGTGACGCTTGAGGCGTTGGAGGGAATGACCGGCGGTCTCATCGCTCTGACGGCGGGCTACGAGGGGGCGATTGCGCGCCTGCTCGATGAGGACCAGCAGCGGGCGGCAGAAGACTATCTTGCGCGGCTGGAGGGGCTGTTTCCGGGCCGGCTTTATATCGAGCTGACCCGCGTGGGCGATGCGGCCGAGGCCAAGGTCGAGCCGCTGCTCATTGACCTGGCTCACCGGCGCGAGGTGCCGCTCGTTGCCACCAACCCGGTGTTGTACGAGGCGCATGATTTCCACGCCGCCCACGATGCCATGCTGTGCATTGCGGACAGCACCTATGTGGACGAGCCGAACCGCCGCCGCTCCAACCCGGAGACGTGGTTCAAATCGCCCCGGCAGATGGAGAAGCTGTTTCAGGACGTGCCGGAGGCGCTGGCCAACACCAGCGTCATTGCCCGCCGCTGCGCCGTTGCCGCGCCGTCGCGCAAGCCGATCCTGCCCAACTATGCGCCAGGCATGTCGGAAGCCGAGGTGGTGTCGGAGCGGTCGCGCCAGGGTCTGGCCGCCCGGCTGGAGAAGCATGTTTACAAGCCGGAGGACGATGCGGCGGCGCGCGAGGCCAAGGCCGCGCCCTACAAGGAGCGGCTGGAATACGAGCTGGGCATCATCAACCAGATGGGCTTTCCCGGCTACTTCCTGATCGTGTCCGACTTCATCCAGTGGGCGAAGGACAACGGCATTCCCGTGGGGCCGGGCCGTGGTTCGGGCGCGGGCTCGCTGGTGGCATGGGCGCTGGCGATTACCGATCTCGACCCGCTGCGGCTGGGTCTGCTGTTCGAGCGCTTCCTCAACCCCGAGCGCGTCTCGATGCCGGACTTCGATATCGACTTCTGCGAAACCCGCCGCGGCGAGGTGATCCGCTACGTGCAGGAGAAGTACGGCCGCGATCAGGTGGCGCAGATCATCACCTTCGGTAAGTTGAAGGCGCGCGCGGTGGTGAAGGACGTGGGCCGCGTGCTCCAGATGTCCTACGGGCAGGTGGACAGCATCTCCAAGCTGATCCCCAACAACCCGGCAGACCCCAAGACGCTGGTGCAGGCGCTCGATGAGGTGCCGGAGCTGCGCAAGAAGCGCTATGCGGAGAAGGGCGCAGACCGGCTGTTCGACATCGCGCTCAAGCTTGAGGGCATGTACCGCCACACCTCCACCCACGCGGCAGGCGTGGTGATCGGCGACCGTCCGCTCGATCAGCTGGTGCCGCTCTACCGCGATCCGCGCTCTGACATGCCCGTCACCCAGTTCGACATGAAGTGGGTGGAAAAGGCCGGCCTTGTGAAGTTCGACTTCCTCGGCCTTAAAACCCTGTCGGTGCTGCAAAAGGCGGTGGATTTCCTCAAGCTGCGGAACATCGACCTCGATCTGTCGTCCGTGCCGTGGGATGACCCGGCGGCGTTCCAGCTCTTGGCGCGGGGCGACACCGTCGGCGTGTTCCAGCTCGAATCCGAGGGCATGCGCCGTACGCTGGCGATGGTGAAGCCGGACAAGTTCGAGGACATCATCGCGCTCGTGGCGCTCTACCGCCCGGGTCCAATGGACAACATTCCAACCTACGCCAACCGCAAGCACGGGCTGGAAGAGCCGGACTATCTGCACCCCTGGCTGGAAGAAGTGCTGGCCGAGACCTACGGCGTCATCATCTACCAGGAACAGGTGATGCAGATCGCCCAGATCCTGGCGGGCTACAGCCTTGGCGAAGCAGATTTGCTGCGCCGCGCCATGGGCAAGAAGAAGAAGGAGGAGATGGACGCCCAGAAGGCCCGCTTCCTTGAGGGTGCCAAGGAGAAGGGCGTGGATGTGGCGACGGCCGACCACATCTTCGAACTGGTCGCCAAGTTCGCAGGCTACGGCTTCAACAAGTCCCACGCGGCGGCCTATGCGCTGGTCGCCTACCACACCGCCTACTTGAAAGCGAACTACCCGGTCGAATTCTACGCGGCGTCAATGTGTTACGATATGCACTTGACGGACAAGCTCAGCATTTTCGTCGAGGACATGAAGCGGCTCCAGATGCCGGTGCTGCCGCCGGACGTGAACCATTCGGAAGCCGAGTTCTCGGTGGAGGCCTTGGCCGAGCCCAGCCCGTCAGGCCAGACCTATGGGGTGCGCTATGCGCTGGCCGCGCTCAAGGGCGTGGGCGAGAAGGCGATGGAAGGGCTGGTGGACGAGCGCAAGGCCAATGGTCCTTACAAGTCCTTGTCGGACTTTGCGGATCGCATTGATCCCCGCCTCGTCAACAAGAAGCAGCTGGAAGGGCTGGCCGCAGGCGGGGCGTTCGACGGGCTGGAGCCGAACCGGGCGGCAGCTCACGCCGGGATCGAGGCTGTGCTGAACTACGCGCAGGCAGCGGCAGAGGCGCGGGCCAGCGCGCAGGTCAGCCTGTTCGGCGAGGCAACCGGCGTTGAGGCGCAGGCCCTGCAAATCCCCCGGGTCGAGCCGTGGCCGCTGGGCACGCTGATGGACAAGGAGCGGGACGCTTTCGGCTTCTACTTCTCCGCCCACCCGCTGGATGCCTACATCCACGTGCTTCGGGCCCATAACGTCATCACCTATGCCGAGGCGATCAACTCCGAGCCGCCCACCTCCGGCAACCGCTTGCCTGCAACCCTGGCGGGGATGATCGAATCCTGCCGCTGGCGTCAGCCGCCGCCGCGCGACGGCAAGCAGGGCAACCGCTACCTGATGGTCGATATCAGCGACCAGTCGGGCCAATACATGAGTATGTGCTTCGATGAGGAAGCGCAGGGCGCCATCGAACGCGCTGCCAGCGCGGGCGATCTCGTGCTCATCGCCGCTGAGTTGATGTGGCGCGAAGGCGATGACGCGCCCCGTGTCACGGTCCGCGGCGTCACGCCCTTGGAAGCGC
>JAEZBH010000333.1 GCA_023427285.1 Pseudomonadota bacterium | reverse complement strand
CAACGTGGCCGTGCCCTGTCCGATTTGCAGGTTGGCAAGGCCAATACGGCCATTCAGCAGCCAGTAGCTGTCAACGTGAGACTTCTTCTCCAGCTCGGCCACCTCACCGGTCAGGTAATCCGTGATCGGAACCGCGACCAGCTTGGTATCGCCTGTGTACTTTGCCTCAAGATGGGCAAACAGGTTCGAGCCGTTGGAGAATTCCGGCGCGTCGTACTGGGCGTAGATGCGCCCGGTCCAGTCCGGGGAGTATGGCACCCGCGCCACATCCGCCACGTCCACGCCGTTCAGGATATACGTTTTGTAATCGAGGTTGGTGTAGCTGAGGTTGGCGCTGATGGTCAGGCCGCGCAGCGGCACGACATCGAGTTCCGCCTCGAAGCCCTTGATCTTGGCCTCGCCCGCGTTGCGGAACTGCTGACGACCATTCAGGAAGCTCTGGGTCTGGAGATCCTTGTAGTCATACTGGAACAGCGCGATGTTGGTGCGCACACGGTTGTCCAGCCACTGGGCTTTCAAACCGAGTTCGTATGAAGTCAGGGTCTCCGGATCATAGGAGATGCCGCTGAGCACGCCGCCTGCCACATACCCCGTGGCGATCTTGGCGTAGGCTGTCAGATCGTCCGTTGGGCGCCAGGTAAGGATGCCGGTGTAATTCCACCGGCTATAAGACTTCTCATAGGTGCCGATGCCCAGCTCGCCGCCCTGACCGCCCGAAATCGCGTCAATGCGGGTCTCGCGCTTGTCCTTGGTGAAGCGGATGCCGCCCGTCAGATCGAGTTGATCCGTCAGGTGATAGGTCAGCTGGGAATAGCCCGCGTAGGACTCGTTCTTGGCGCGGGTGATGGTCATGCCGCTGCCGAACAGCGCATCAAGGTACGGGTTCGGCTCAAGCACGCCATTGGCAACCGGCTTGAGAATGCCCAGAAGGTCGCGCGCGGGTGAATTTTCGTAGAAGTAGAAAGCGCCTGCCGTCAGCTGGAAGGCATCATGATCCACCTGAACCTGGAGTTCCTGGCTGAACTGCTTCTGCTTGGTGGAGCGCGCCGTCATGAGCGAGAAGAAGCTGTCGTTCTCACCCGGCATATTGACCGGATCGAACACGCCGCCCGGCCCGGTGATGTTATTGGTCAAAAGCCCAATCAGCTGACCCTGCGTGAACTTCAACCCGCCCGTTGCGGCAAGGTCCTGAATATTCGGCTTCTGGTTCATCTTGCGGAAGCCGGTGATGCTCTTGAGCGTGATGCCGTCATCATTGGAATGGGTCAGCGTCAGGTTATGACCCTGCGTGATGACACGCTCCACGCTGGTTGCCGCCGCAATTTCGGAAAGCCGCGTCTGCGACAGGTTGGTGATGCCGCCAAAGAGCGGCTGCAAGGCGACGATGGCCCCGAACAGCAGACCGGACTCATCCGGCAGAATGCCGAAACCCTGCATGCCGCGGCCGGTGTAGCGACCATCGGTATAGTCAAAACGGTAATCAACGGTCACCGCATCCAGATCGAGCCGCGCTGCGACCTGAACCGCATCGGTGTTGCGGGCACCCAGAGTGTCGGCATAGGTCAGCACGCCCAGTGCAGGGTCAGCCAGACGGACGTCCAGCTTTTTGCCTGCCAGACTGTTCTTCACGTCGCCATCGGTTTCGTCATGCAGGTAAGAGAAGCGCACCGCAAGGCGGCCCATCTCCGGCAGGTTGGCGGAAACCTTCAGGCGCTTTGCATCATAATTGCCGTAAGACAAGGAGCCGCGCACGCCCAGCTCGCCGGTGGGCGCTGCCGTAACCAGGCTGATCGCGCCTGTCGTTGCATTGCGCCCGAACAGCGTGCCTTGCGGGCCGCGCAGAATTTCCACGCGCTCGATTTCCGCCAGGTCGAACAGCGAGCCGACGGTGCGGCCGATATAAACGCCGTCAACGTACATGCCGACTTTCGGGTCAACCGCGTTGTTCGACGTGCCGCTGGAGACGCCGCGAATGGAAACCGTCGGGTTGGACTGGTTGCCCTGCGAGCTGATGAGGACGCTCGGCGCCATGCCCGAGAGGCTTTGCGGACCGGTTACCCGGAGATCTGCAAGCGTTTCATTGCCGACCGCCGTCACCGCAACCGGAACCTTCTGAAGGCTTTCCTCACGCCGCTGCGCGGTGACCACAATATCCTGAAGATAGACCGAAGGATCGTTAGCGTTCGCTTCTTGAGCGGAATCCGCTGCCTGCGCCATGACAGGCCCTGCGGCCAGCGCGACGGTCATGGCAAGCGTGGACGCTGCCAACTTTATATTCAGCACTTAAAACCCTCCCCATGAGTGTCCCTTGCAGGACTGATTATCTGCCGAGAGAAAAGCGCTTGTTTTTGTCTATTCTCTTCTCGCGGCCTGACGCATCAGCAACTCTGAAACTCTTCCAGCGCACAGCGTGAGCCACATCTTGCCGGCACCCGCATTTGATCGGGCAAGGCACCGGCAGAATATTTTTTTCTCACAGTGTTGCTGAAACCATTCGGGAATTCAGGGCTATGTCTTCTTTGCGATGCAGAGTCGCATCGTGCTTCCCTGTTGCTCCCCGCCTGATTATCCGATACTCCGGAGCCTCCCGTTTATTTATCGAACTAATTAATTGGGTAAATTAAATGTCGGACAAACGCAAGAGGATCAGTCGGGAACCGCCCGCCCAAATTACGGCGCAGCGCGGACGCCCCCCCATGTTATCGAGCGAGACAATTGTCGATGTCGCGCTTGAACTCTTGCGCGCCAATCCGAAGGACGAATTTACGACCGCCAAGGTCGCGCGCGAACTGGGCGTCTCCCCGCCTGCGCTTAGCCGCTATTTTCCGAGCCGCGCCGCGCTGCTGGAAGCCATGGCGGACAAAGCCTTTGCAGATTTTCCGGATGTTCCGGCCAACGGCAACTGGCGGGATCAGCTCACCGCCTGGCAGCAGAACATGGCGCGCCTGCTTCAGCACAACCGGGGCATGGTGCAGCTGGCAAGCTGGGAGGGGAAACTGTCAGGCCCCTGGCTCAAGGTGCAGATGCCCGTGATTTCGCTGCTGCATGACCTGGGTTTCACCGGCCTTGCCCTGTTCGAGACGGGCGGCTGGTTTCTCTCCGGCACGGTCGGCATGATCCGCACCTACATGGCGGTGGACAGCGAGGCCGAAGTCGAGCGGTCCGAATTGCTGGATATATCTGAAGGCCTACAGAAACTAACGCCGGCGCAGCGGGAGCTTGCGCTGGAAGCCCAGAAGTGGGTCGGCAAAAGCGACCCCGAGCGCGTGCTTGGCATCGGCTTGCGCAAACTGGTCGACGGGATCGAGAGCGAGCTGAAGAAACTTCGCAGCGAAAAGAAGTAACCCCGGCCCGCCCCTCTCTTAGCTATTAGCGCGGATTGTTTTCAATTTGCAGGGGGATCCCTGCGACCCCCTGTTTGCTATCGGGCCATGCGCGCCATGTTGGACACGGCCCTATAAAACAAATGGGAGCGCGAGGGTCCGCGACCCTCGCATCTTCCTGCAACCTGATTACAAACAACCCTGGCGTTACAGGGCCTGCTCGATCGCCCGGGCAAGCTCGATATCGCGCATGGACAGGCCATCTGCATCATGGGTGGTCAGCAGAATGTCCACGCGGTTATAGACATTGAACCACTCAGGGTGATGGTCCGCCTTCTCGGCCAGCAAGGCAACGCGCGCCATGAAGCCGAAGGCCTGGGTGAAATCCTTGAACCGGAACGACTTGCGGATCCCGTCACGCGCAGCATCCGGCTCCCAGCCGGGCAACGTGGGCAGAAGCTCCGCCCGCTGCGCCTCGGTCAGCTTTGCCACGGCTGGATTGGCCATAATCAGTCCTCCACCCCATGATTGACGGGAACCAGTGCGCCATTGATCGCACGGGCCTGCGGGCTGCACAGGAACAGCATGGCATCGGCCACAGCTTGCGGGCTGGTCCAGCCGCTGCGGTCCGCATCGGGCATGGAGGCGCGATTGGCCGGAGTGTCGATGATGCCGGGCAGTACGCAATTGACGCGAATGCCCTTCGGGCCAAGCTCGGCCGCCATGCTCTCGCTCAGGCGCATCACCATGCTCTTGGCGGCGCAGTAAGCCCCCATGTTCGGCTTGCCGGACAGCGCGTTGTACGCGCCAACCGTTACGATGGCGCTGCCGGAGCGCTCCTCCATCTGCGGCACGACGGCCCGCACCAGATTGTGCAGCGTCGTCACGTTGAGGGCCACCATGGTACCGAGCGCTTCGGCAGACATGTCATGCACCGTCGGCCCCATATCGAACCCGCCGGCAACGTGCAGCACGCCATCGAAGGGCCCTGCGGCGCGCAATGCCGTGGCAACGGCATCGGCATCCATCAGGTTCAAGGCAATGCAATTGGCCTCCGCATCGCCGCGCGGCGTTTTGAGGTCAACCAGCGTCAGGCGTGCGCCCAGTTCAAGCGCCCGGTCAGCCACTGCCGAGCCCAGAGCCCCTTCCGCGCCGGTAATGAGCAGATGCCTGCCATCAAGATCTACCATGAATACGTCCCCCTGCCTTGCTGCGGCTTTACGGTGCCGCTGTCTTATTTTGGGTAATTTGTGTCTGGATCAATGGCCCATCAGGGCCAGCACTTCCCGGCGTGCACGCGTGTCGTCGCGGAAGACGCCCATCATGCGGCTGGTGGTCATTGCCACATCCGGCGTGTTCACCCCGCGCGCCGTCATGCAGGCATGGGATGCCTCAATCACCACGGCAACGCCCACCGGCTGGAGATGGGTCCAGATGCAATCCGCAACCTCTGCCGTCAGCCGCTCCTGCACCTGAAGGCGGCGGGCAAAGCCGTGCAGCACGCGGGCGAGCTTGGAAA
>JAEZBH010000300.1 GCA_023427285.1 Pseudomonadota bacterium | reverse complement strand
CATGTTCTGTTGCGGACTGAAAATGGGTGGGAGTGCAGAGGGATGAGACCCTCTGCAAAAAGAAAAATCCCGAATTTCCTTATGGAATCCCGATCAGCTTGTGGGTCTGGAGCGACAAGCGCCAGCGGGGGTGGCTGAGGCAGTATTCGGTTGCAAGCTGGATGTTGGCCAACTGGTCCGGGCCGTCCATGGGCTGGAGGAAGAAGTGCTCGAAGTCGAGCGCTTCGAACTGGGCGGGATCGCCGTTTGCTTGCGGATAAACCAGTTTCAGCTCGTGGCCTTTGCGAACGATGGTGTCCGAGCCGAGCTTGGGGCTAACGCATATCCAGTCGATGCCCTCGGGCACGACCTGCGTGCCGTTGGTCTCGATGGCGATGGTGAAGCCGCGCGCATGGAAGGCGTCGATCAGCGGAGCGTCCAGTTGCAGCAGCGGCTCGCCGCCGGTGCAGACGACATAGCGGTGCGGCAGGGTTGGCCCCCACGCCGCTTCCACGGCGTCAACGAGGGCTTCCGGGGTGGTGAACTTGCCGCCGCCGGGGCCGTCCGTACCCACGAAATCCGTATCGCAGAACTGGCAGATGGCCTTGGCCCGGTCTTCCTCGCGGCCCGTCCACAGGTTGCAGCCGGAGAAGCGCACGAACACGGCGCGGCGACCGGTGTGCGCGCCTTCGCCCTGAAGGGTGAGGAACAACTCTTTGACGGAGTAGGTCATCAGGCCGGTTCACAGGCGTAGCGGGTGGGGTCGGGCACGCCCGCCTCGGCAAAGCCGCGACGGCGCAGCTTGCAGGCATCGCACTGGCCGCAGTGCAGGCCGTCCGGCGTTGGGTCGTAGCAGCTCCACGTCAGGCCGTAATCCAGCCCCAGCGCCACGCCGGTCTTGATGGTGTCTGCCTTGGTTTTCTCGATGAGCGGCGTGTGGACGGTCAGCTTCCACGTGCCCTCGACGCCGCGCTTGGTGGCCTGCAACGCCATCGCCTCGAAGGCGCGGATGAAGCCGGGGCGGCAGTCGGGGTAGCCGGAGTAGTCGAGCGCGTTGACGCCGATGAAGATGTCTTCCGCGCCAACGACTTCGGCCCAGCCGAGCGCCAGGCTCAGAAACACCGTGTTGCGGGCGGGCACGTAGGTGACGGGGATTTCGTCCGCCATCTCGTCTTCATTGCGGCCCTTGGGCACGTCGATGTCAGCGGTGAGCGCCGAGCCGCCGAAGGCCGACAGGTTCACCGGCAACTCGACATGGCCCTTCGCGCCGAACTTTGCCGCCAGCGTGCGGGCGGAGTTCAGCTCGATCCGGTTGCGCTGGTTGTAATTGATGGTCAGCGCATAGATGTCATAGCCCTCGCTCTTTGCGATGGCGGCACAGGTGGCGGAATCCAGACCACCACTTAGCAATACAACAGCGGCTTTTGTCATAAAGCCACCTATGGCCCTTGCGCGCTTTCGGGGCAAGGGGGCGTTATGCTTGCGAGGGATCCGGAGATGGCGCAGGCGCGGGCGCTATTTCTGCCAGCGACAGGTGATAGGGGGGCAGAATTCTGTCGATCGGGCGCTGGATGGCCTCGCCGCTGAGCAGGTCAAAGCCCGCTTTGGCGGCGGCACGGGCGGCAGCGGGCGTGCAGATGGCGTTGACGTAGCAGCGCATGCCGCTCTTTTGGGCGGCGGCGGCGAACAGTCCGGCAATGTAGGCGAAGCGGGTCGGGCTGATGAGCCGGGCATCGAAGCCGACTGCGCTGAAGCCGGCCTCCTTGATGTTGCGCACGGCGGCGGGCAGCGGCGGGATCTGCGCCCAGGCGGCTCTGCAAAACGGCTTCAGCCAGTGGCGGATTTCATAGGCGGTGTGCGGCGGAAACCCCTCGGCAAAGCCGCTGACCTCGATGATGAGGTGACGGACGGCGGCGCGGGGCAGGCTGGCGCACAGGTTCAGAAACTCCCGGCGCGCCTCGCGATTGACCATGGTTGTGTAATGAACGGGGAAAATGAGTGCGGTTGGCGCCTTGGACCGCCCGAGGCGCTGCACTTCCGCATGGACGCGAACAAAGGTTGCAAGGTCGAACTCGTAGGTGTCGCGCGGGGCGGTGGTGCGGCGCAGAATATCGTGGCCGTACAGCACGTCGCGCGGCCCGAGCACGAGGCGCATGCGGGCATAATAGGACGAGACGGCATTGCGGCGCACGGACCAGAGCGGCGTGAAGGTGAGAGCCGACTGGCCTGACGGGCGCGTTGCAAGCGCGGGCAGACTGGCCTGCCGCGGGGAGGGCGTCTGGGGAAGCTGAGCGTCTGGCCGGGGCTCGGCCTGCGGGCGCGGCGCAGAGGGCAGCCAAGGCAGGTCATCGGCCAACATGGCCTCGGCGGCAACCTCGAACTGGCGCGCAAGGATGTCGTCCAGATCGCCCAGCGGCTCAATGGCCTGGGCTTCCAGATTGATGGTCAGCACGGAGACGTCGAGCCGGTCGTCCACCTCGCTCATGCCGAACAGCTGCTGCCAGATCTCCTCGGCGATGAAATGCGCCTTGATGCGGGCTTCGTCGTGGCTGAGGCCGCTGAAAATGACGAGATAAACCAGATCGCCATAGCGCCGGAACATGTCGCTGGGGCTGAGGCGGCGGCGGAAGGTGCTCTCGATCACCTCCGGCACGCGCTCGGCGAAGTGGGCCCAGTGATCGCCCATCTGCTCCTGAAGCGCCTGAAATCCAAGAATTTGAAGGCGGCCAACGGCAAGCTGGCCGTATTCATGGGCCAGGGTTTTCAGGTTTTCGGCAAACTGGTCGGGATCGTGCGCTTCGCCGGGTGCGCCGGTGCTGATTGTCGCTCCATCGCCCGCCAGAGCATCGCGGTTGAAGAGCAGCGTTCGAATGCGCTCGCCAAGGCGGGACAGATCAGGGCCGCTCATGCGCGTGCTCGCAGACCGGCATCAGCAAAGCGTGCGGTGATGAGGCCGGAATGAGGCCGGGAAGCGCCCATAACAAGATGTATCCACCGCAGATGTTTGATCCGGCTGGGCACGTTAAGGCCCAATGCGCCAACAAACCATTAATTTCTGCAACTGGCAATTTTTGGAAAGGGGGATGAGGCGGGCGGCGCTGTGCGGCAGGCCTCAGGCGGAGATGTTCAAGAGGCTGCCCTTGCTCGACCGGGCGGTGACGCGGGCTTCGCCGATGCGATCGATGTAGAATGCACGGGCGCGTTCTTGCGGGTCTGCCTCGGCTGGCGTGACCTCAGGCACTTGCCGCAAACGATCGGGCCGGGAAACAGCCATGGTGCCGTACCGATGCTGGACAGGAAAGGCCGGTGTCATCTTGAGCATGGCGGACCCCCAACGAATTCGTTAAAATTCATTAACCATGCCCCAAGCAATTCCTGGGCCACCCGGGGTCGCCCCTGGTAAATCAACAGGTTGTAGGGTTGGTCTGGGCGAACTATCGCTAAGGTTGTAAAAATCTCCGACAGATTGAGTGGGCCTGGGGGATCTCTGTTCGCTTTACAGCGTGGGCGGAAACGCCAGGCAGGCCCGCAAGCGAGACGGTTGATGGGGCCGTTGTTGCAAAAACAGTTGAACAAGGGTGCGGAAAAGCCCTAACCCAACAGTATGAAGCGCACTCATCTTCCGCTGAATGCCCTGCGCGTGTTCGACGCGGCGGCTCGTCACCTGTCTTTCACCAAGGCTGCCGATGAGTTGGCAGTGACGCCGGCAGCCGTTGGCCAGCATATTCGGGCTCTTGAAGACCTGCTGGGCGTCATCCTGTTCAAGCGGCTGGGGCGCAATCTGGCGCTGACGCCGGAGGCCGAGCGCGCACTGCCGCCCCTGCGGGATGGCTTTTTGAAGTTTGAAGAGGCGGTGCGCACCCTGCAGGTGGCGCAAACGTCGAAAGCTCTGACCATCAGCGTGCCGCCGTCGTTCGCCGCCAAGTGGCTGGTGCCGAGGATCGAGCGGTTCGCCGAGCAGCACCCGGAAATGCAGGTGCGCATCTTTGCCGCCATGCAGCTGGTGGATTTCACGCAGGAGAACATCGACCTCGCCATCCGTTTCGGGCGCGGGGACTATCCGGAACTGGTCAGCGAGAAGCTGCTGGACGAGCATGTGTATCCGGCGTGCGCACCCTCGCTGCTGGAGCGCTTCCCGATCAGGACCGCAGCGGACCTCGTTAACCTGCCGCTGATCCATGACGAGGCCTCTGATGTCGATGAGGGCTGCCCCAACTGGGAGATGTGGATGAAGGCGGCAGGCGTCGATCATCCCGATCCGGAGCGGGGCCTGCACTTCAACCAGTCATCGCTGGCCATCGAGGCTGCCATGGCGGGCAAGGGCGTCGTGCTGGCCAAGGCCGCCATTGCCGCTGCCGACCTTGAAGCCGGGCGGCTGGTGCGTTTGCTGAACAGCACCCATGCGGTGGAATTCGGCTATCACCTTGTCGCGCCGGAGCCGCAGTGGCGGCAGAAAAAGGTTCAGACCTTCATCAATTGGATCAAGGCCGAAGCTGCCGCTCATCAGAGCTGATCCGGGATTGGTTTTGATATTTTATTCTTTTTGCAGAGGGTCTTGACCCTCTGCACTCCCATTCGCTGATCGGGCCGTGTTTCCGTTGCCCCTCCTCCAAACGTTCAATTCCAAGCCCTGTAGCGCAGGATGAGTGCGGCCGCTTGAAACGAATGGGGGCGCGGGGGTTAAGACCCCCGTGCTTGCCAACTGTGCCAGATGCGTCACAATGCATTTGCATTAGATCATTGATATCGGGATCGGGGCGCTAACAGGGGAGGCGGGCTCATGGGTTCAGCGTTTTTCATCGTTCTGGCAATCGTGGCGATTGTCGTCGTGGCGAAGGGCGTCGTGACGGTTCAGCAGGGGTTCGAATACACCGTTGAGCGGTTCTGCCGCTTCACCAGCACCCTTTCGCCGGGTTTCCACCTGATTGTGCCGTTCGTGGACAGCGTTGGCCGCCGCATCAACATGATGGAGCAGGTGCTCGATATTCCGGGGCAGGAAATCATCACCCGCGACAACGCCATGGTGGGCGTGGACGGCGTGGTGTTCTTTCAGGTGCTGGACTCGGCCAAGGCGGCCTATGAGGTCTCTGACCTGATGAACGCCATCATGAACCTGACCACCACCAATCTGCGCACGGTGATGGGCTCGATGGATCTGGACGAGACGCTCTCGCAGCGCGACGCCATCAACGCGCGGCTGCTGACGGTGGTAGACAAGGCCACTCACAGCTGGGGCGTGAAGGTGACTCGCGTCGAGATCAAGGATATCCGCCCGCCGCAGGACATCGTGAACGCCATGGCCCGCCAGATGAAGGCCGAGCGCGAGAAGCGCGCCGCCATTCTGGAAGCCGAGGGCCAGCGGAACTCGGAAATCCTGCGGGCAGAAGGCGCCAAGCAGTCGCAGATTCTGGAAGCCGAAGGTCGCCGCGAAGCCGCCTTCCGTGACGCCGAAGCCCGCGAGCGCTCGGCAGAGGCCGAAGCCAAGGCAACCGAACTGGTGAGCGAGGCCATTGCCAAGGGCAGCGCGCAGGCGATCAACTACTTCGTCGCCCAGAAGTATGTGGAGGCGATGACCGCCTTTGCCGAAAGCCGCAACAGCAAGGTCATCTTCATGCCGATGGAATCGACCGCGCTTGTCGGCTCGCTGGGCGGCATCGGCGAACTGGTGAAGGCGGTGGCTGGCAACGATGCGCCCGCGCAAGCGCCAACCGGCCTGCCGCGCACCTCTGGTCAGTGAGGCGGCCATGGGCATGGAGGCGATAAGCGGCCTTTTCACCTACTGGGCATGGTGGGTGGCGGCGCTGGTGCTGGCGGCGGCGGAAACCCTCGCACCCGGTGCGTTCCTGCTGTGGCTGGGCGTTGCCGCTGGCTTGACCGGGCTGGCCACGCTGGTGACGGGCATGGGCTGGGAGAGCCAGCTTGCGGTGTTTGCCGTGCTGGCCGTTGTTTCGGTGCGGTGGGGGCGCAAGTGGGCGCTGCAAAATCAGGGCAGCGGCCCAAGCCATGTCAGCCGCCGCGCCGATCAGCTTCCGGGCCGCACGGTGGTGCTGGTGGAGCCCATTCTCCACGGCAGCGGCCGCGCTGAACTGGATGATACGGTATGGCAGGTGGCCGGGCCGGATGCGCCCGCAGGCACGGTGATGCGCATTGTACGAACCGATGGGGCCACTTTGATCGTTGAGCCTGTCGCATAGCCGGGGAGGCGCTGCGATGAGCAAAGAAACAGACGATCAATTTCAGGCCCTGATGTTGCGCAAGGAGGGCGAGGCGCTGAAAGCCGACCTCGTTTGCTTGCGCGAAGACGATCTGATGGATGGCGACGTGGTGGTGGACGTCAGCCATTCCTGCATGAACTACAAGGATGGTCTTGCGCTCACCGGGGCGGCCCCTGTCGCCCGAACCTATCCCATGATCCCCGGCATCGATCTGGCAGGGCGCGTGCGCTCCTCCAGCCACCCGGATTTCAAGCCCGGCGATGCGGTGGTGCTGAACGGCTATGGCCTCAGCGAAACCCATTACGGCGGTTATGCCGAACGCGCCCGCGTGCAGGGCAAGTGGCTGGTGCCGCTGGAGAACATCACCCCGTTCGAGGCCATGGCGCTCGGCACGGCAGGCTTTACCGCCATGCTGTGCGTGATGGCGCTGGAGCGCCACGGCGTTCACCAGACCGAGGGGCAGGTGCTCGTGACCGGCGCGGCAGGGGGCGTTGGCAGCGTTGAGATCTCGCTTCTGTCAGCGCTTGGCTACAAGGTGGTCGCCTCGACCGGCCGCCCCGAGGAGGCGGCATATCTGAAATCTCTGGGCGCGGAGGATGTCATTGCTCGCCGCGAGCTGGCCGGCCCCGGCAAACCGCTGGGCAAGGAGCGGTGGATGGGCGCAATCGACACGGCAGGGTCGTATACGCTGGCCAATGTGCTCTCCCAGACGCGCTACGGCGGCTGTGTTGCCGCCTGCGGGCTGGCGCAAGGGGCGGACCTGCCGACAACGGTCATGCCGTTCATCCTGCGCGCGGTCACGTTGGCTGGCGTTAATTCCGTTCAGGCTCCCATGGCCCTGCGCCGCGAGGCCTGGCTGCGCCTTGACCAGCTGATCGATCGCGACAAGCTCAAGTCCATGACCCGCACGATCAAGCTCTCTGAGGTGACTGCGCTTGCGCCGGAGTTTCTGGCTGGTCGGGTTCGAGGCCGGGTGGTGGTGGAGATGG
>JAEZBH010000260.1 GCA_023427285.1 Pseudomonadota bacterium | reverse complement strand
AACCCATCGCAACAAAAACGAATGGGAGTGCAGAGGGTTAAGACCCTCTGCAAATCTGAATTCTTGCTGTTTTGAAGCTTACTGCTTTGAGGTTTGCTGCCTGGCTGGCTTGCGCGGCGTGCTCTGAGCGGTCACGCGGCCGCGATTGCTGGCAGACTTGGCCTGCGCACTGCCCAGTGCCGTTGCCAGCCGTTCAGCCTGAACGCAGCCCTTGGGGCACACCCGGCGCAGTCGATCGAGCGTTTCCTGCGCCTGCGCAAGGCTTCCCTTTTTGATCAGCGCCATGCCCGAGGCTTCCAGCGCGGTCAGATCGTTCGGGTTGATGGTCAGCGCCTTGCGATAGTAGCTGATGGCACGGCCCGTCAGCCCCTGCTGCTCGTAGGCGCGACCCAAACCGATGAAGGCGTTGCTGTTGCGCGGATCTGCCGCCAGCGCCGCCTCGTAGAGGCTTGCCGCTTCGAGCGAGCGATTCTGACCCATCAGGGCGTTGGCCTGTTGCATCAGGCGCGCAGAAGTGGCGTTGGCCACAGGGGCCTTTGCCAGCACGGGCGCGCTGACGGCAAGAGTGGCACCGAGGGCCAGAGCAGAGATCCAGTGGCGCTGTAACATTCTTCTTCCCTAGGAAGTCCCACCGGGGGGCGTCAACACAGGTTCCCCCAAGGATTAGCAGAGCCGTTCATAAACCGCGACGAAAAAGCCGTCGCATCCGTGGCTTGCAGGGGCAACCGCCAGACATTCCGAACGAAGCGCTACCGTTTCAGGCAGTCCGACAGTCCCGAGCCGGTCCCGATAGTCCACCAGACGGAACTCCGGGTGCCGTGCGCTGAAGGCTTCCACCCGGTCTTCGCCCTCGTCCGGCAGCAACGAACAGACCGCATAGACCAGTCGCCCGCCCGGCTTCACCAGTGCCGCCCCCTGCTCCAGCACATCGTCCTGAATGGCCGTAAACGTCGCCAGGCGCTCCTCGGTCAGCCGCAGGCGCGCCTCAGGGTTGCGCCGCCAGGTGCCCGTGCCGCTGCACGGGGCGTCAATCGCAACACAATCCGCCTTGCCCTCGAACGCCGCCAGCGCTCCGGGGCGCAGCACCCGCTGCTCCACGATGGCGGCACCTGCCCGCTCCAACCGGGGGTCCATGCGCTCCAGCCGCGACGCATCGATATCGCAGGCAATGATTCGGCCCGCGTTGTTCATGCTGGCCGCGAACCCCAGCGTTTTGCCGCCCGCGCCCGCGCACAGGTCAATCACGGTCTCGCCCGGTTTTGCCCCGGCCAGATCAACCATGAGCTGGCTGGAGAGGTCCTGAACCTCAACCAAGCCGCCCGCAAAGGCTTCCGTCTTTTCAATCTGCGCACCGGCGTCTGCGCGCAAGCCGTTGCTCACAAACGGCAATGGCTCAACATCAATGCCTTCGGCGCGCAGCACGGCGGCGGCCCGGTCCCGCGTTGCCTGCAAGCCGTTCACCCGCAGATCAAGCGGTGCGCGGCCCATCAGGCCCTCGCGCTGGGCGGGCCACGTCTCGCCAAAGCGGCGCTGGAACCGCGCTTCCAGCCACTCGGGCAGCCAGCCTGCGTCAACCCTTGCAGCAAACGCCGCCTCTTCCGGCGTCAAGGCGTCTGGTGCGTGCCCGCCGCAGCCGAACAGATCGAAGAGCGCGGGCTCCTTGGCGCGAGCGTAGGCGATCAGCGCCGCCCGGCCCGAGGGGGCATCATGCGCCATGTGCCGCAGCACCGCATAAACGTGGGCGCGCACCGCCGCCCGATCCTTGGAGCCCGCATAACGGCGAGAGCGAAAGTAGCGTGCCAGCAGCACGTCAGCCGCCGCTCCGCCATGGCGGGCGCTGCTGATCGCCTCATCCAGAACTTCAATGGCCGCTGCCAACCGCGCCGCAGGCTGCATGGGAGGAAACTCCTTTAATCTTTTGATTTTGCGGGGGTCTTAATCCCCGCACCCCCCATTCGTTTTTCAGGATCGGCCGAGATGAAAGCCCTGACCAAATCCCTCTAATGAAAAGGGCCGCACCCGCTATTCACGCGCACGGCCCTGAAACGAAAAGGGGATTGTTAAGGGGACCGAGGTCCCCTTAACGGAAAGAACAGTTCACCCCTTAGCGCGTCGGGTAGTTCGGCGCTTCACGGGTGATGACAACGTCGTGGACGTGGCTTTCGCGCAGGCCCGCGTTGGTGATGCGCACGAACTGGGCGCGCTTCTGGAACTCCGGAATGGTTGCGCCGCCGGTGTAGCCCATGGCCGCCTTCAGGCCACCCACCAGCTGGTGGATGATCTCGCGGGCCGAGCCCTTGTACGGCACCTGACCTTCAATGCCTTCCGGCACCAGCTTCAGGCTGTCCTTGATGTCCTGCTGGAAGTAGCGGTCCGCCGAGCCGCGCGCCATGGCGCCGACCGAGCCCATGCCGCGGTACGCCTTGTAGGAGCGGCCCTGATACAGGAACACCTCGCCCGGCGCTTCGTCCGTGCCCGCCAGCAGCGAGCCGACCATGACGGCGCTGGCACCGGCTGCCATTGCCTTGGCAATGTCGCCCGAGGTGCGCACGCCGCCGTCGGCGATCACCGGAATGCCGGCCTTGGCGCAGACTTCCACGGTGTCCATGATGGCGGTCAGCTGCGGCACGCCCACACCGGCCACGATGCGGGTGGTGCAGATCGAGCCCGGCCCGATGCCGACCTTAATGGCGTCCGCGCCAGCGTCGATGAGCGCTCGGGCGGCATCGCCGGTGGCAACGTTGCCAGCGACCACCTGAACGTGGCCCCACTGCGACTTCACGCGGCGAACAGCCTCAGACACCTTCACGGAGTGGCCGTGAGCGGTGTCCAGCACGATCAGGTCGCACTCGGCATCCACCAGCGCTGCGGTGCGCTCGAAGCCCAGATCGCCCACGGTCGAGGCAGCGGCCACGCGCAGGCGGCCCGAGGCATCCTTGGTCGCGCTGGGGTAGTTGACCGACTTTTCCATGTCCTTGACGGTGATCAGACCGACGCAGCGGTACTGGTCATCCACCACGATGAGCTTTTCGATCCGGCGCTGGTGCAGCAGGCGCTGCGCCTCGTCCTGCGACACGCCTGCCCGCACGGTTGCCAGATTGTCCTTGGTCATCAGCTCGGCGACCGGCTGGGTCATGTCTTCGGCAAAGCGCACGTCGCGGTTGGTCAAGACGCCGATGAGCTTGCCCGGCTGGCCGCGCGGCGACGGCTCGACAACCGGAATGCCCGAGATGTTGTGGCGCTTCATCAGCTCCAGCGCCTCGCGCAGGGTCTGATCCGCCAGCATCGTCACCGGGTTGACCACCATGCCGGCTTCGAACCGCTTCACCTGACGAACGGCCTGCGCCTGTTCCTCGATGGTGAGGTTGCGGTGCAGCACGCCGATGCCGCCGGCCTGCGCCATGGTGATGGCCATCTGCGCTTCGGTCACGGTGTCCATGGCCGAGGAAAGCAGCGGAATATTCAGAGAGATCTCGCGTGTCAGGCGGGTGGCCGTGTCTGTCTGGCTCGGCATCACATCCGATTCAGCCGGAACAAGCAGAACGTCATCAAAGGTAAGGCCTAAACGCAGTTCCATGGGAGTCTCTCACAGCTTCGGGGGCGGGGAAGTCGGGCTATATGCCATTCCCGGATTCAAAATGCTATGGTTAGCCCGTCGTTTCCGGGCGAAAATCCTGAGCGATCACATACCACTCGGAAGAATCTTTCCGGCTGGCGGGCGGTTTTGCATGTTTCACCACTTTGAAACGTTGTTTCAACCGGGTCAGAAGGTGGGAATCGGCCCCGCCTGCCAGCACCTTGGCAACGAAGGTGCCGCCCGGCTCCAGAATCTCCAGCGCCATTTCCAGACCGGCCTCGATGAGGCCCATGGTGCGCAGGTGGTCCGTCTGCTTGTGGCCGACCGTATTGGCCGCCATGTCGGAGAGCACCACATCGGCGCGACCGTCCAGAAGGAAGCGAATGCGCTCTGCCGTCGCTTCCTCGCAAATATCGCCCAGAATAAGCTCGACGCCCGGCAGCGGTTCCACCTCCAGAATGTCGACGCCAACGACTCGCGCCTTGGGCTTGCGCCCCTTGACCACCTGGCACCAGCCGCCCGGCGCGCAGCCCAGATCCACCACCCGGGTTGCGTTCTTCAACAGGTCGAACCGCTCGTCCAGTTCCTTCAGCTTGAACGCGGCGCGGGAGCGATAACCCGCAGCCTTGGCCGCCTTCACATAAGGATCGTTCAACTGGCGTTCCAGCCAGCGCACGGACGAAGTGGTCCGGCCGCGTCCGGTCTTCACCCGGGT
>JAEZBH010000257.1 GCA_023427285.1 Pseudomonadota bacterium | reverse complement strand
GCATGGACTCGCGCTGCGGCGATGGCATCAAGGCTGGCATCAAGGCCGCTCGCCTCTGCGCCCATGCGGGCAAGGGACTCTGTGACCAGTCCGGCGCCGCAACCCACATCCAGCGCTTTTAGGCCCTTCAGAGTGCGCATTTGACCCGGATCGCGTGCGAAATGGGTGCAAACGGCGTCCCGAATGTAGCTTAAACGCGCCGGATTGAGCTTGTGCAGCGGGGCCATGGGGCCGCGCGGATCCCACCATTCTGCGGCCATGGCCGAGAACTTTTCGATTTCTTCCTCATTGATTGTCGAGGGAGAAGGAGCTTTGCTTGCGTTCATCATCCGCACTTTCTATCAAGAGCGCGCACATTCAACTAGGGATCGTCGCAGCGTCATGGCGCGCATTGTAATGAAATTCGGCGGCACCTCTGTCGCCAATCTGGAACGTATCCGCAACGTTGCTCGGCGCGTGAAGGCTGAGGTCGATCGCGGAAACGAAGTTGCGGTTGTCGTCTCGGCCATGTCGGGAGAGACGGACAGGCTTGTCGGCTTCTGCCGCGAGGCTGCCACTCTCTACGATGCACGGGAATATGATGCGGTTGTCGCCACGGGCGAGCAGGTCACATCTGGCCTTCTTGCCATCGTGCTTCAGTCGATGGGGGTTCCGGCCCGCTCCTGGCACGGCTGGCAGCTGCCGATCGTGACGGATGGCGCGCACGGCGCGGCGCGCATCCAGTCGATCAACACCGATGAGATCATCGGCCGCATGTCGACCGGTCAGGTCGCCGTGTGCGCCGGCTTCCAGGGTCTTGGTCCTGACAATCGGATCACTACCTTGGGGCGTGGCGGCTCCGACACCAGCGCTGTGGCGCTGGCGGCGGCGCTGAAGGCTGATCGCTGCGACATTTATACCGACGTGGACGGTGTTTATACTACCGATCCGCGCATCGTCCCGAAAGCGCGCAAGCTCGACAAGATCACCTACGAGGAGATGCTGGAGCTGGCGAGCGTTGGGGCAAAGGTGCTCCAGACCCGTTCGGTCGAGCTGGCGATGAAGGAAAAAGTACGCGTGCAGGTGGTATCCTCCTTTGAGGACTTGCCGGGCACGATGGTCGTGGATGAGGATGAGATTGTGGAACAGGAACTGATTGCTGGTGTCGCCTACAGCCGGAACGAGGCGAAGATCACTCTTTCGCGCGTGCCCGACCGTCCGGGCGTGGTTGCCGCGATCTTCTCGCCGCTGGCTGATGCCAATGTGAACGTGGACATGATCGTCCAGAACGTTTCGCAGGAAAATCAGACCACCGACGTGACCTTCACCGTTCCGCGCACCGACCTGCCGCGCGTTCTGGACGTGCTGGAGAAGCACCGCGAAGAGCTGGGCTATGAAGCTCTGAAGTCTGACGATGCCGTCTCCAAGGTGACCGTCGTTGGCGTCGGCATGAAGAGCCACGCAGGCGTTGCCCAGACCATGTTCAAGGCGCTGGCTGATCGCGGCATCAACATTCAGGTGATCTCCACCTCGGAAATCAAGATCTCCATCCTGATCGCCGAAGAGTACACCGAACTGGCCGTGCGCGCCCTGCACACCGCATACGGCCTGGACGCCGCTGCATGACGACGGCGGCCAACTCCGCATCGGGTGCCGCGCGCCTGGATAGCCTCATGGCGCGCGGTGCGGCATTCCTGGGCAGCCGCTACGCCATTCTTGGCGGCGGCATGACCTGGGTGTCGGAGCGCAATCTGGTTGCCGCCATTTCCAACGCGGGCGGCTTCGGCGTGCTGGCCTCCGGCGCCATGCAGCCGGAGCGGCTGCGCGAGGAAATCCAGGCAACCCGCGCGCTCACCACGAACACCTTCGGCGTCAACCTGATCACCATGCACCCGCAGCTGCTGGACATGGTGCAGGTGTGTCTTGACGAGGGCGTGACCCACATCGTTCTGGCTGGCGGTCTGCCGCCGGGCGAGGCGATCGAGCGCGCCAAGAACGGCGGGGCCAAGGTCATTTGCTTCGCGCCTGCGCTTGCGCTGGCCAAGAAGCTGGTGCGCTCGGGCGTCGATGCGCTGGTGATCGAGGGTTCGGAAGCGGGCGGACACATCGGTCCGGTGTCGCTGACCGTGCTGGCGCAGGAAATTCTGCCGCACATCACCGAAGTTCCGGTGTTCGTTGCAGGCGGCATCGGCCGGGGCGAGGCGCTTGCCAGCTACCTCAGCATGGGCGCGGCCGGCGTGCAGCTTGGCACTCGGTTCGTCTGCGCAACCGAATCCGTTGCGCACCCGAACTTCAAGAAGGCCTTCATCCGGGGCAACGCCCGCGATGCGGTGACTTCTGCTCAGCTTGATCCGCGCTTCCCGGTCATTCCGGTGCGCGCGCTGCGCAACAAGGGCTCGGACGAGTTCATGCAGGCCCAGCGCAAGATCATCGAGCGCGTGGACCGGGGCGAACTGGACGTGGCCGCCGGTCAGCTCGAGATCGAGCACTATTGGGCCGGTGCCCTTCGCCGCGCCGTCATCGACGGCGATGTGGAGAGCGGTTCGCTCATGGCGGGTCAGTCCGTTGGCATGGTGAAGGCTGAACAGCCGGTTGCCGAGATCGTGCAGGAGCTGGTCGATCAGGCCATCGCCTTCCTGTCCACCACACCCAAGGAGGCTGCTGAGTGAGCCCGTCGGCGCCAGTTGTCTCGGCGCCGCGCGCCATTCTCCGTCGTCTCCATGACGTAATGGCCTCGCGCGCCAGCGTGCAGGCCAAGCTGAATCAGGTCGTCCAGTCCATTGCGGAGGCGATGGCGAGCGAGGTGTGCTCGATCTACCTCCTCCGCGATGGCTGGCTCGAGCTGTATGCAACCGAAGGCCTCTCGCAGGACGCCGTTCACGTGACGCGCCTGGCGTTCAGCGAGGGCCTTGTCGGCAACATCGCCCGCAACGGCGAGCCGCTGAACCTTGCCGAAGCCCGCGCGCACGCGGACTTCGCGTACCGCCCGGAGACGGGCGAAGACCTCTTCCACAGCTTTGCCGGTGTTCCCATCCTGCGCCGTGGCCGTGCGCTGGGCGTGCTCTGCGTTCAGCACATGGAGCCGCGCCAGTACGAGGATGAGGAGATCGAGGCGCTTCAGACCGTGGCGATGGTGCTGGCCGAGATGATCGCCAACACTCGTCTCGTTGACGAGGAATCCCTTGCCAAGGCGCGCGCCCAGAACACAGGTGCGGTGCGGCTGACCGGAACCCGGCTGGTGGACGGGCTGGCGCGCGGCGTTGCCGTGATGCACGAGCCGCGCGTTGTCGTTGAACACACCGTTGCCGAGGATATCGAGGCCGAGAAGCAGCGCGTCCGCAGCGCCTTCCAGACCATGCGCGCCCAGATCGACCGCATGATGAGCCAGGCGGATTTTGGCGGTCCGGGCGAGCACGAAGAGATTCTTGAAACCTACAAGATGTTCGCCTTCGATGAAGGCTGGTCCCGGCGCATCAACGAGGCGATCGAAAGCGGTCTGACCGCTGAAGCCGCCATCGAGCGCGTGCAGCAACGCACCCGCGTGACCATGCGCAACACCAAGGACCCGTTCTTCCTTGAGCGTCTGCACGATCTGGATGATCTGGCGAACCGCCTGCTGCGCATCGTCTCGGGCAAGATGGGCACCGCCGCCCAGACCG
>JAEZBH010000253.1 GCA_023427285.1 Pseudomonadota bacterium | reverse complement strand
CCAAGACGGTGCAGCGTCGGCGCGCGGTTCAGCATGACCGGGTGTTCGCGGATCACTTCGTCCAGGATGTCCCAGACTTCCTTGCGCTCCTTCTCCACCCACTTCTTGGCCTGCTTCAGGGTCATGGACAGACCCTTGGCGTCAAGGCGCGAGTAGATGAACGGCTTGAACAGCTCCAGCGCCATCTTCTTCGGCAGGCCGCATTGGTGCAGCTTCAGCTCCGGACCGGTCACGATGACCGAACGGCCCGAGTAGTCGACGCGCTTGCCGAGCAGGTTCTGACGGAAGCGGCCCTGCTTACCCTTCAGCATGTCGCTGAGGGACTTCAGCGGGCGCTTGTTCGCACCGGTGATGGTGCGGCCGCGGCGGCCGTTGTCGAACAGCGCGTCCACAGCTTCCTGAAGCATACGCTTTTCGTTGCGGACGATGATGTCCGGCGCGCGCAGCTCAATGAGACGCTTCAGACGGTTGTTACGGTTGATGACGCGGCGATACAGATCGTTCAGGTCCGACGTCGCGAAGCGGCCGCCATCCAGCGGAACGAGCGGACGCAGCTCGGGCGGAATGACCGGAACGACGGTCAGGATCATCCATTCCGGACGGTTGCCGGAATCGATGAAGCTGTCGATGACGTTCAGCCGCTTGATGATCTTCTTCGGCTTCAGTTCCGACTTGGTCTGCTCCAGCTCTTCGCGCAGGCGAATACGCTCGGCTTCAAGGTCGAGGCTGATGAGCAGCTCGCGGATGGCCTCAGCGCCGATACCGGCGGTGAAGGCGTCTTCGCCGTACTCTTCCTGAGCTTCGAAGATCTGGTCTTCGGTCAGCAGCTGGTACTTCTTGAGCGGGGTCAGGCCCGGCTCAATGACCACGAAGTTCTCGAAGTACAGAACCCGCTCCAGGTCCTTCAGCGGCATGTCGAGCAGCAGGCCAATGCGGCTCGGCAGCGACTTCAGGAACCAGATGTGGGCAACCGGCGCGGCCAGCTCGATGTGAGCCATGCGCTCACGGCGCACCTTGGAGACGGTGACTTCAACGCCGCACTTCTCGCAGGTGATGCCCTTGTACTTCATGCGCTTGTACTTGCCGCACAAGCATTCGTAATCCTTGATCGGACCAAAAATGCGGGCGCAGAACAGGCCGTCGCGCTCCGGCTTGAAGGTCCGGTAGTTGATGGTCTCCGGCTTCTTGATCTCGCCGAACGACCAGCTCTTGATCCGCTCCGGCGATGCGATCGAGATCTTGATGCTGTCAAACGTCTCCGGCTTCTGAGCCGGATTGAAGAAATTCACCAGTTCCTGGTTCATGCGTAGGTCCTCTGAACCGAAGGCTCGATGCTAAGCTGTCCGTAGCGAGAGCCGCCACACCACGGACGGCCGCCTGTCGCCAACCCCCTTGGGGCGGCAAACAGGCGGCTCCTGCCGTTTCTTACTCTTCGTCCGCCGTCTGAAGCTCGACGTTGAGGCCAAGCGAACGCATTTCCTTGACCAGCACGTTGAACGACTCGGGGATGCCAGCTTCGAAGGTATCGTCGCCCTTCACGATGGCTTCGTACACCTTGGTACGGCCCACCACGTCGTCCGACTTCACCGTCAGCATTTCCTGAAGAGCGTAAGCTGCGCCGTAAGCCTGCAGCGCCCACACTTCCATTTCACCGAAACGCTGACCGCCGAACTGGGCCTTACCGCCCAGCGGCTGCTGGGTGACGAGGCTGTACGGGCCGATCGAGCGGGCGTGGATCTTGTCGTCAACAAGGTGGTGGAGCTTCAGCATGTAGATGTAGCCCACGGTCACCTTGCGGTCGAAGCGCTCGCCGGTACGGCCGTCGTACAGATCGACCTGACCAGAGCCATGGAGACCCGCCATCTCCAGCATGTCGGACACGTCCTTCGGCGTCGCGCCGTCGAACACCGGCGTTGCCATCGGAACGCCCGAGGTCAGGTTGGAAGCCAGTTCCACCACCTGCTCGTCCGCCATGCCCGAGACTTCGTCGAACTGCCAGCCGTAGATCGCCTTCAGACGCTCACGGATCGCACCGGTGTCCTGACGACCGCCCTGGTAGAAGCTGTCCAGCATGTCCTTTATCTGGACGCCAAGACCGCGAGCGGCCCAGCCCAGGTGGGTCTCGAAGATCTGACCCACGTTCATGCGCGACGGCACGCCCAGCGGGTTCAGCACGATGTCCACGTGAGTACCGTCCTCAAGGAACGGCATGTCCTCGATCGGGAGAATGCGCGAGATAACACCCTTGTTTCCGTGACGGCCCGCCATCTTGTCGCCCGGCTGAAGCTTGCGCTTCACCGCAACGAAGACCTTGACCATCTTCAGAACGCCGGGCGGCAGCTCGTCACCGCGCTGCAGCTTCTCGACCTTCTCCTCGAAGCGCTTCTCGAGACCCTTGCGAGCCTCTTCCCACTGATCCTTCAGCGCCTCGATATGGGTTTGCAGTTCGTCATTTGCAATGGCGAACTTCCACCATTCGTGGCGCGGAGTTTCGGCCAGCACCTCTTCGGTGATTTCCGAACCCTTCTTGAAGCCCTTCGGACCAGACGCAGCAGCCTGACCCAGCAGAACATCCTTCAGGCGGACGTAGGTGGAACGGTCCAGAATGGCGCGTTCGTCCTCGCGGTCCTTGGCCAGGCGCTCGATTTCCTCGCGCTCGATGGCCATGGCGCGCTCGTCCTTCTCGACGCCGTGGCGGTTGAAGACGCGAACCTCGACAACCGTACCGGCAACGCCCGGCGGCAGGCGCATCGACGTGTCGCGCACGTCAGAGGCCTTCTCGCCGAAGATGGCGCGCAGAAGCTTTTCTTCCGGCGTCATCGGGCTTTCGCCCTTCGGCGTGATCTTGCCGACGAGAATGTCGCCCGGGTGAACCTCGGCGCCGATGTAAACGATGCCAGCCTCGTCGAGGTTGCGCAGCGCTTCTTCACCGACGTTCGGGATGTCGCGGGTGATGTCTTCCGGCCCAAGCTTCGTGTCGCGGGCCATCACCTCGAACTCTTCGATGTGGATCGAGGTGAAGACGTCTTCCT
>JAEZBH010000224.1 GCA_023427285.1 Pseudomonadota bacterium | reverse complement strand
GGCCTCTGCCACGTCTTCCGGGCGCTGGACGAAGGACAGGGCGATCCAGTCCACGCCCATATCGAGGGCAAAGGCGAGGTCGCTGCGGTCCTTCTCGGTCAACGCGGCCAGCGGAATGACCGCATCAGGCACGTTGACGCCCTTGTTGTTGGAGAGGCGGCCGCCAACGATCACTTTGGTCTCGATGCGCTGGGGCGTGACGGACAATGTTTCCAGCCGGATCTTGCCGTCATCGAGCAGCAGGCGCTGGCCGGGGGCAAGGGCCTCGAACAACTCGCGGTGGGGCAGGTGAACGCGGTTGGCATCGCCCGGCGTCGGGTCGAGATCGAGCACGAACGTCTGGCCGTTCTTCAGCTCGACCGGGCCTTCGGCAAAGCTGCCGACGCGCAGCTTGGGGCCCTGAAGGTCAACGAGGATGGTGGTGGGACGCCCGATCACGGCTTCCAGATCGCGGATGCGGTTGATCACCTCCGCGTGGCCGGCCTGCGTGCCGTGAGACATGTTGATGCGGAACACGTCGGCACCAGCCTCATAGAGCGCCCGAATCATTTCTGGCGAGTGGCTGGATGGACCAAGCGTGGCGAGAATGCGAACCTTGCGGCGACGTGGCTTGAACATTGTTTTGACGCGCGTATCTCGATGGGAGGAAAAGACAGGATTGTGTACTGAAACAACATTACAGAGATGAGTAACAAAGGGAATCCCTAATGGATCAGGCGACTCGCACCGAACTTGAAGCCGCAGCGTTCCGGCGGCTCATCACCCACCTTCAGCAACGCACGGATGTGCAAAACGTCGACCTGATGGGCTGGGGCGGGTTCTGCCGCAACTGCCTGTCCGAGTGGGTGGCCGAAGAGGCGCAGGCGCGGGGCGTTGCGCTGGACAAGACCCAAGCGCGCGAATGGGTTTACGGAATGCCCTACGACGACTTCAAGGCCCGCTACCAGACCCCGGCAAGCCAGGAGCAGCTCGAGCGGATGAATGCCAGCGTTGAAGAGAACAAGCGCGTGCGCGGGCAAATCTGACCGCAAGCCCCCTTGTTCAGTGCAAGCTTGGCCGCTACCCATGCTCGCCAAGAGTCTTCGACTGAGGATAAGGCAGGATGAGTGATATTATTGCAGCCGATCTGCTGCGTCAGCTGATCGAGCGCGTTGAGCGCCTGGAAGAAGAGAAGAAGGGCATCATGGAGGACATCAAAGAGGTGTTCGCCGAAGCCAAGGCCCAGGGGTTCGACGTGAAGACCATGAAGCAGGTCATCAAGCTGCGGAACATGGAAAAGCACAAGCGCGACGAAGCCGAGGCTCTGCTGGAGACCTATCTGGCGGCGCTGGGCATGGCCGAGTAAGCCGCAAGGCTTTCCGGATAACCGACAAGAGCGGCAGGCCTGACAAGGGCGCTGCCGCTTTTCTTTTGGAGCAGCTTTCGAGCAGGATGGCACATCCTGCGGTTAAGAAAGTGCGACCAACAAAAAGCTTAGAGCGGGCGACCTGCGGCAAGCTGGTCGCAAACCGCTCTGGGCGGCAGGCGGGGTGCGAGGGGCGATTGTAAAAAACCTATTGACTATCGTCACGATGCAATGCTAGGTTTGGGGCACGGTGGGGAGCTGTGCCGGGGTGGCGGCGCATTTCCTCGCGTTGGCGCGGGGTGGGCTGGCCCCGCGTCCTGACCGGCGTAAGTTGTGTGGCATATCGAGCAACCGGGAGCCCCACGGGGAATCCAGACAGGGAGACAGGGCCATGCTGGTGACGACGACGGCCATTCTCGAGGGCAAGCCGATCAGGGACTATCTGGGCGTGGTGACCGGGGAGGTCATCGTGGGCGCCAACATCGTCAAAGACCTTTTCGCCTCGGTGCGGGATGTGGTGGGCGGCCGGTCCGGCGCTTACGAGGGCACGCTGCGCAAGGCCCGCTCTACCGCCATTGCCGAGATGGTGCAGGAAGCCCGCCAGCTGGGCGCGGATGCCGTGATCGGCGTTGACCTCGACTATGAGGCGATCGGCCAGAACGGCTCCATGCTGATGGTGACGGCAACCGGGACGGCTGTAAGGCTCGCCTGACGCGATTTGCGTCCGGCCGGTCTCTGGTGTAGGACGCGAGGCGATAGTCCTCAACACAGATGAGATCGGACCCTGAGGCCACCCGCCTTGGGCCGAGGCCGGAGTCTATGGCAGGTCATTCCAAATTTAAGAACATCATGCACCGGAAGGGCGCACAGGACGCCAAGCGCGCCCGCGTCTTCTCCAAACTCTCACGCGAAATCACCGTCGCTGCGAAGATGGGCGCTCCGGACCCGGATCATAATCCGCGTCTGCGCGCCGCCATCAACGCGGCGAAGGCCTCGCAGATGCCGCGCGACAACATCGAGCGCGCGCTGAAGAAGGCCGCTGGCGGCGATGTCGAGAACTTCGAGGAAGTGCGCTACGAGGGCTTCGGCCCCGGCGGCACCGCGCTGATCGTCGAAGGGCTGACCGACAACCGCAACCGCACGGCCGGCGAAGTGCGCTCGTACTTCTCCAAGTTCGGCGGCAACATGGGCGCCAACGGCGCGGTCTCCCACGGGTTCGACCGCCTCGGCCAGATCGTTTACCCGATCAAGGCAGGCTCGGCGGACGCCGTGTTTGAGGCGGCTCTGGAAGCGGGCGCCGATGACGTGGTCTCCGACGAGGAAACCCACGAAATCTACACCAGCCCGGAGAACCTGCACGAAGTGGCGCGGGCTCTGGAAGCAACGCTCGGCGAGCCGGACAGCGCAAAGCTGGCCTGGCGTCCGCGCGACATGGTGGTGGTGGACGAAGCCGCCGCCATCAGCCTGATGAAGCTGATCGACGCGCTGGAAGACAACGACGACGTCCAGACCGTCTGGGGCAACTACGAAGTGCCCGACGACGTGATGGCAAAGCTCGGCTGACGCCAATGACCGGGGTCAGGGTGGGAAAGGTCAGACGCCTGATTGGTCTCGACCCTGGCCTTGCAAAGACGGGCTGGGGGGTGATCGACGTGGATGGCCTGCGTCTGACCCACGTCGCCAACGGCACGGTTGCAACCGACCGCGTGGATGATCTGGCGGAGCGCCTCGTGGCGCTCCACCGGGGCCT
>JAEZBH010000220.1 GCA_023427285.1 Pseudomonadota bacterium | reverse complement strand
CACGGTGGACCAGGCCGCCGTCTATGTGCGCGAGATTATCAAGCGGGCGCTGGAAGTGGGCGCAACCGGCCTCATTCTGGTGCACAACCACCCCTCGGGCGATCCCAGTCCTTCTGCAGATGATATCCGCATGACCAAAGACGTCATGGAGACCGCGCGCAGGCTGGGGATTTCCCTGCACGACCATGTGATCGTTGGCAGCAGGGGGCACAAGAGTTTGAAGAACCTGGGCCTGATTTGAACGTCAGGCCGTGGCCGAGCGGCGGTTCCACGGCAGCCGCGCCAGCAGTTGCGCCATGCCGCACCAGCCGGTGACGCCCGCGAAAATGAGGCCCGCGCCGACAAAGGCCGAAATGCCGAAGAAGGCGGGTTTGACGAGGAAGCCCAGCACCACGCCCAGAAGAATGAGGCTGCCCGCTGCAATTTGCACCTGACGCATCAGCTCCAGCGGCTGGCGGCGATCTTCCGTGACCGGCAGGCCGGACTTGCGCCACTGATCCAGCCCGCCTTCCAGAATATAGCTCTCGCAAATGGCGGCATCGGCAAGGGCGGCCTGATGGGCGCGGGTGCGGTTGCCGGAGCGGCAATGGAAGATCACGATGGGTGCCTGGGGAAGCGCGGCGTGCGTCAGCCGGTCGAGCGGAACGTTCACGGAGCCGGGAATAAAGGCGCGGGCATGTTCATCAGCGGCCCGAATGTCCACGAGCGCCGCGCCCCTCTTCATGAGGGCGTAGGCTTCAACGGCGTTGATGGTCCGGATGGTCATTGGGCGTACTCCATACTCCAGCGGAGCGCGGGGTTGTGAGGCCTCGTTCCGCTTCTAGCCGTTCAAGTTTAAGAAAGTGCTATTCGGTTGCTGCCGTACCCGCATCAGGGGCCGGGGCAGGCGCGCAGAATGTGGCGTAGAGAGACGACAGCAGCGCCTCGATCCGGGGGTCTGCCAGGCGATACCAGAGGGTCTGGCTTTCCCGGCGATAGGTGATGAGGTTCTGTTCCCGCATTTTGCCCAGATGCTGGGAGAGCGCGGACTGGGAGAGGCCGACGGCTTCCGCGAGTTCAGAGACGCTCATCTCTCCCCGCTCGGCCAGTTTGCATAGCACCATCAGCCGTCGCTGGTTGGCCAGCAGGGAAAGGATGCCGGCGACCTCGCCTGCCTTTGCCTCGAAAGAGGCCAGATCCATGGGGGCGTGAAGCATTAGAAACCTCTAAATTAGATTTAGCTAATTTAGAGGTTTCTAAATAAAGAGTCAAGTGCGGGAGGATGGCGGCACTGTTTCGGGAGACGGCTCAGGGGACGGCTCATTGCCATCGTCTGCGCTGTAGGCCCAATGGCGGGCCAGCGCGATGACCGACACGAACACCCAGAGCGAGAACACCACAATAGCCAGCACCGTGCCGTTGATGCCCTTCTCGATGTCCTGATACTCGGGCGAGGGGATGAAGCGGGTCCAGCTTATCGAGATGAAATGGAGGGTGCAGACAGCCAGCACCAGCAAAATGCTGGCAAGGGGATAGCGCCAGCCGGAGCGAAGCCGGGCAAACAGGGCGAAGGCAGAGCCCGAGATGAGGCAGCACCCAAGGATGGCAACGGTGGTGGAGGGCACGTGGAATACCAAGGAGCCGGGCACCTTCAGGGCAAACATGCCAAGCAGATGCATGACGGAGATGCCAAGGCCGAGATAAACACCGCCCAGCGCATGGGAAACGATGGAGTTGAAATAGGCTCCGAACACCATGCCAAACGCAACGGTGACGAAGGCGAACAGGGCGGCGGCGGCGGTCAACCCCAAGCTGTAGTGGGTGTTCAGCCCCGTGTCATACCCCAGGATCGCCACGAAATGCGTGGCCCAGATGCCGATGCTGGTGATGCAGATGGCAGGCAGCAATTTGAAAGTGATGGAGCCTGACTGGGAGGTATTGCAGTTTCCGAGCAGGTAAATCGCAGTGGTGCTGGAAATCAGGCAGATCAGGATCGCCGCTGCAAGCAGGCGGGGATCATGCTGTTCCTGAAGACAGTGCACCACAGTGTTGAACATGCATCCTCATTTTCTCAAAAGTGCCTCAGCATCGGTATGCTTGGGTAAGGTCTTAATATTCGTTAACGCGGGCTATATTGAGCAACATTTGCTCGTAGAAATAAAATAATCTTACTTCATATACTTAAACTATATCGCATTAATTACAATATGCGCATCAAATAATCCGGCAAGGCATCAGCCTGCAGGGGAGAGGCGGACAGCGGGGGGAGAGGCTATTCGTCGTTTGCGCCGAGCGGCGCGTCATCCGTCGGGAACGGGCGGGGCTCGTAACCGGCAGAGACGAAGTAAAGCCCATCGGGCGGGGCGTTGTAGCCGAGCGCGGCGCGATCGCAGGCGTTCAGCGCCCGTTCAAGGTCGCGCGCCGTCCATTTGCCCTCGCCCACCAGCTTCAGGCACCCGACCATGGAGCGCACCTGATGGTGCAGGAACGAGCGGGCCTCCGTCTCCACCACAATCTCATCGCCCCAGCGGGAGACGGTGAGCTTGTCCAGCGTCTTCAAGGTCGAGGCCGACTGGCAGTGAACGGAGCGGAAGGTGGTGAAGTCATGCCGCCCCACCAGAATTTGCGCGGCCTCGTGCATGGCTTCATGGTTCAGCGGCACCGCCACCTGCCACGCCAGCCCCTTCTCGAAGGTGAGGGGCGCGCGGCGGTTGATGATGCGATAGCGATAGCTGCGGCGCGTGGCCGAAAACCTCGCGTGAAAGTCCGGCGCTGCCTCCTCGCACGCCAGCACGGCGACAGGGTCGGGCCGCAGGCGGGCGTTCAGCGCCTCGCGCAGCTTGAGGGGGGCAAAGGGCTTCTCGATGTCCACATGCGCGGTCATGCCGAGCGCGTGCACGCCCGCATCAGTGCGCCCGGCGGCCACAACCTGCGCTTCCTCGCCTGAAATCTTGAACACGGCCTCTTCCAGCGCGGCTTGCACGGAGGGGCCA
>JAEZBH010000184.1 GCA_023427285.1 Pseudomonadota bacterium | reverse complement strand
CGCCGGGCAAGACGGCGGGAGATGTGCAGGCCAAGGCCGGTGCCCTCGGGCTTTCCGGCATAGGTATCGCCGACGCACTGCTGGAATTTCTCAAACACCCGCTCGTGATTCTCGGGCGCGATCCCTGCGCCGGTATCCCACACCGTAAAGGCGATGAACGGGGTTGCGCCGGGCTGGCGTGCCACATCCAGCCCGATCTTGCCCCCCTCCGGCGTGAACTTGACCGCATTGGTCAGGAGATTGACCAGAATCTGGAGCGCCCGCCGCTCATCCGCCAGAATGCGCACGGACGGATCGCAGCGCACAGCGCTCAGGTCGATACGCTTGGCCTCGGCCCTCAGCAGAAGCAGGCTGCGCGCCTGATCGACCAGCGGGGAGAGGCTGATCGATTCCATGGACAGGTTGATCTCGCCGGTTTCAATCACGCTGACGTCCAGAACGTCGTTAATCAGGCCCAGCAGGTGATAACCGGCCGTCACGATGTCATTGGCGTAGGCAACGTAATGCGGCTTGATCTCGCCGAACACCTGCATCTGCATGGCTTCGGCAAACCCGATGATGGCGTTGAGCGGCGTGCGCAGCTCATGGCTCATCGAGGCCAGAAACTCGTTCTTTGCCTCCAGCGCGGTGCGCGCCTGCTCGGACGCCACATCGAGCGCGGCATTCTTCTTCGTCAGCTCCGCCAGCGCGTCTTCCAGATTGCGGTGCGCGCTGCGGGTCTGCTCTTCCATCAGGTACGTGCGGGTGACATCCATGCCGACGCCGCGAAACCCGCAGAAGACGCCAAGATCGTCAAAAACCGGCACGCCTGCCAGATGGAACAGCACGGCATCTCCCGCCGAGTCCTCAACCATCATCAACTGATTGCGGAACGGCGCGCGCGACTTCAACGCCTGCTCGAAGGGGTAATGCCCCGCCATATTCTCTTCAAACCGGCCAATCGACTGGAGCGGGCGTCCGATAAGCGCGGCGGCGGGCGAGCCGAGCAGCGCGCTCAGGCGATCAGACAGCGCCGTAATGCGCAGCAGTTCATCGGTTTCCCAGAACCAGTCGGATGAAGCGCGGGTAAAATCGCGGAACCGGGCCTGATCCACCAGCGCCTGACGGGTGCGGTTGATCTGGTCCGTGCCGTCCTGCAACGAGCCGACCACGCCGGAAAGAGCGCCGCTTGCATCGCGCACAGGCACCAGATTGGCCCAGTAATGGCGCTCATTGTCCCCGCTGCCGATGCTCAGCGAGCGGTTGACCGGCCTCTGCCAAAGCAGGGCGGCCTGCACGCCGGCTTCAACGCCGGGTATGCGCACAGTCCCGCCATCGCCGCCGCACTTCTCATTGAGGCGATGAAAGGTCTCGTTCCCCTCAACCAAAAGGCCGCCCTGATCCGTGCGGAAGAACGCGGCATTGGCCGTGTCCGCAAGCTGGGGCGTCAGTCGGGATGCCGCGCTGCGATCCGCCGCGCCCAGGGCGCCGGGCTCTGCCGCATCGCTCCTGACCGGCTTTTCAAGCGGGGGAATACGGGCAGAACGGAGCGGCGGAAGGACAAGCGCCTCAGGAAAATGTGCAATACCGGGATCAAGTTGCCCCATGCTGCACCCCATCGATCGCAAGCACGTAAGATGCATCAAGCTGCCATAGCTTGAGCACCCGTTCCGCCTTTGCGGGGTCCAACTCATCATACAACTTCAAGATGGTGGTCAGCACCTCGGGCTTCTGCATCGCCAGAGGATTGTTGACCTGACCCAGCAGCAGAACGATGTGGGCCATGATATCGCGCGACATGCCGATGGCACGCGCCAGAACGATGAAGCTTTCCAGGTTTCGGCCAGAGATGACATGCCAGCCGACACGCCCGTCGATCTGCGCGCGCTCGCACACGCCCGCCAGAAACAGGGCAACGCGCTGCTGACGCAGTACCTGAAGCAGGAAAGTGTCGGTCAGCTCGCCCAGCTCCTGCAGGCGGCTGGCCAGCTTTTGCGCCCTCGCCTGAAGGCTCTGACCGTCTTCCGTTTCCACAACCGCCTGGCGCGTCGCCCGCTGCAAGGCGGCATCGAGCACGTCGGCGTTGATGTCGAAATCAGTCAGAATACGCCGCCTCAGCGCCGCCGAGACCCACCAGTACATGCGGTGGGCCAGCTCAACGGGCAGATCGGCGCGGGCCAGAAGCGGCTCCTGAAACCGGTCCAGACGCCGGCTCTCTGCCACCAGATATTCCATGGCGCGGCGCGAAAGCACGGCATCTTCGTTGCGGATCAGCGTCTCAACCACATCGGGCGAGCCATACTGAATGAGGGCATCGGCCAACGGCTCGCTGATCTGGTTGCGCATTGCAATGGCAACCCGATGCTGGTCCGTCCGCTTCTTGACGATCTCGATCAGGTCCGCGTCCTGAAGAACCTTGCTGCCTTCCAGCAGCGGGCGGGCCACTTCGATTTCATCGTTGGCCAGCATCCGCTCAAGGTCCGGAAAATCAACCTCCGAGCGCAGCAGCATGTCCGCCAGATTGCGGCGCACGTCCATCTCGATGCTCTTGACCAGCTTGGACAAGACATCAGACATCAACGCGCGTTGCTGGTCGGTCAGGCGGTAACGGTCCGGCAGGAAAAAGTCGACAATGGCATGCAACAGCTCCTTGCGCGCCTCGCTAGAGCGATCCGCGGCAAGAGCCAGCAGCTTTTCCATGTCGTCGTGCGTCATGACGGCCAGATTAACCTTCAACTCCGTGGAGCGAGAAAGATTAATTAAACGAGATTAATAAGCCATTACCGGACGACAATTAGAGCCGATTTCGGCAGATAGCCAGCCCGAAGCACGCGAAAGAACTGCAAAAACAACTACTCAGCCATCATCTTATATCTATTATTTTTCTATAATCTATAGATTATTTTTCCGCAAGAACACGCAGATCATAAGGCGTGTCCCGATACAGACTGGCGATCCAGTTCCAGAACAGCATGTGCGCGAACGGCTTCCACTGGTTGATCGGCTCGCGCGACGGATCATTGTCCGGGAAGTAGCCGTGCGGCACCGCCGTTGCCGGATCCGCCGCCAGATCGCGGAAATACTCGCCCTTCAGCGTATCCGTGTCATATTCCAGATGATTGAACATGAAGAGGTCGCCGTTGCTGGTGTCCTCCACCAGGCACGCGCCGCTGACCGGCGAATCCGCCAGGATGCGCAGGCAGTCATGCCCCGCCAGATCTTCGTGACGCACACCGCTCCAGCGCGACACGGGCGCCGGGAACGCGTCGGGGAAGCCCCGCAGCAGCGGCGTCTCAGGCACGCGCACCGTCTGGGGATAGACGCCCGAGAGCTTGCAGGTGAAATGCTCCTTATCAACGCCGTATCCTGCGTAAAGCGCGGCAAGCGCGCCCCAGCAGATGCCGAACCGACGGAAGACGTTGGTCTTGGACCACTCGAAAATATCAATGAATTCGGGCCAGTAGGCGACGTCTTTGTAAGCCATGGTCTCAACCGGCGCGCCGGTGATGATCATGGCGTCATACTGTTCCGAGCGCACCTCATCCAGCGTCCGGTAAAAGGCCTGAAGATGCTCGATGGGCGTATTGCGCGGCGTGTAGCTGGCCGTCGTCAACAGGGAAAGCTCGACCTGAAGCGGCGTGTTGCTCAGCAGACGGGCAATCTGCACCTCGGTTGCGATCTTGGTCGGCATCAGGTTGAGCAGCAGGATCCGCAGCGGACGAATATCCTGCCGCAGGGCAACGCCTTCCGGGATCAGTTCCACGCCTTCGCTGCGCAGAACCGCTTCTGCTGGAGAACCATCTGGAATCTTGATCGGCATGGCACGAACCAATGTTGCAAATGCGAAACAGCATTTATGTGGACATTGTATCGTTAAGCGAGCCGAGCCGGAATCACAACCCTTGGAAACAGTGTGTGCGCATGGCGATAGCGGCTCACCCGCCTTCCGGCAAGCCGCCAACCCTCACCCGAGCGCCCCTGAGGATCAGATGTATTTCGACAGGTTCAGCTGATTGATCATGCTGACGGCGCGGTAGGACACCTCAAGCGCGGCCTGATCGGCATTGAAGCGCGTAATGGCCTCCGCCATGTTCACATCTTCGATATCCGACACGAAAAGCTCGAAGTAATCCGCCTGCTTCACCAGTTGCGCCGTCACATCCTTCATCTGGCTCTGGCGCAGACCGTTGGCGGTCTGGATGCCGCGCATCCCTTGCACAGCGGTATCGATATCCGCCAGCCGCGCCTCAAGGAACGCCACCTGATCTGGCGTCAGATCACTGTTGATCGGCCCCATCGGCCCGTCGTGGAACTCCTTGAGCGCCTTGATCACATCCATGATCGGCCCGGCCACTTCGTCGGCCAGCACGCCATATTGGGTGGTGAACGTGTCGGTCAGGCGGATCGACGCCTTGGTCTGATCGTTGGCGAAAGCTTCGCTCACATCCCCCAGCGCCGCCAGCTCATCCAGGTTCGAAACCGTAAACGGCTTGGCGCTGGTCTGACTGCCGCTGAACAGATAGGTGCTGCCGATTTTGGTGTTCAGCGCCGAGGCGATCATCTGGAAATTGGAATCCAGAATTTCCCCGAAGCCCAGACCATCTCCCAGAGCCAGCGCCTCCAGCACCGATTTCTTCAGGGATTCCGTTGCCTCCAGCATCGCGCCGGTCTTGAGATCGATCAGCGAGAGGGTCTGGCTGACCTCGCTTGCGGCTTCCTTGTAAGCATCCGTTCGCGCCATCGCGGCGCGCGCGGTAACGACGGTGGACGCCTGGGGCGCAATACCCTTGTAGTCTTGCGCCTTCTTGCCCGTGTTGATCTGCTGCTGGGTCTTGTACAGATCCGTCTGATTGCGGAGCATGTCATTCAGCAGGCTCTGGCTATGCGAGTAGCTGGCAACTCGTGTCATCTGGGCCTCCCGATCTTACTGCGCAATCGACAGCAGCGTGTCGTACATTTCCTTGGCGGTCGTCATCAGCCGGGCCGAGGCATTGTAACTGTTCTGGAACACAACCATGTTGCTCAGCTCCTCGTCGAGGTTCACGCCCGAGTAATCATCGCGCCGTTGCGTCACGGTGGTGAGCAGCGCGGCGGCATCGGCAACGCCCGCCTCGCTGCGCTGGGCTTTCATGGCCGCATCGCCGATCACGAGGCCCATGTACTCCGACAAGGTTGCCGACACGCCCGACAGATCGCCTGCCCTGCCGAACGAAAACTTGCCGGTGCCGACATCGAGAAGTGCGTTGGCGCCGCGCTGGTCGCCGATGCCAAGGGCAACACCGCCAACCACAGCCGACGTGTCATACCGGGCCAGCGCCAGCTTCAGCGGACTGGCCGCGATGTCGGAGCGCACGGACAGACCGCCTGCAACCCTTGCCTGCGCGCTGCGATCCAGCCCGAAGAGGCTGTTGAACGTCACGCCGGTGCCGCCGCGGCTCGTGGTGTCAGACACCACATGCACCTGCGCGCTCGAATAGCCGGGCTTCGGCGTTGAGATCAGCTGACCCTTCGCATCGAGCGAGAAGGTCATGTAGTTGCCAAGGCCCAGGGGGTTATTCAGATCGGCCAGAATATCGTTGAACGAGCCGCCAGCGGCCATTGTCACCGTATGGCTGGCGATGATCCGGTTCGACGCATCCCGAATTTCCATGTGAACGCTGCTGCCTGCGGCGAACCCGTGGTTGTCAGCGCCCTGAACGCCGGTGGCGAAGTGGGTGTTGTAGCGCGAGGAAATCAGGTCATTCAGGCCGAAGAAGTGGGAGAAGCCCTGCCCGGCCCGGTTTGACGGCGTGCCTGCCGCGTCCGCAACCGCCACGCCGTTGCCTGCACCCGTTGCCGTGATTGTCAGCTGGCCATTCACAAAACTGGCCGTGCCTGCGCCGCCAAGCCCGGCGTTGATCTGTGCGACCACGTCGTTGATCGAGCCGCCTGCGAGCGCATCGAAATTCACGGTGGAGGAGGCCACCACCTTGCCCGCCTGATCCACCACCGCAAAGGTGGAAGCGCCGGTAAATCCGTGCCGGTCGGTGCCGAGCAAACCGGTCTGCCGCCCCGTCAGGCTGGCAGGCGCGGGAACCGCTGAATTGGCATTGTGAACGGCGTTGATCTCATCAACAAACGTCCTGGCCAACTCGCCAAGGCTGGAGGCGACGGCGGGAAGCTCCCGGTCGCGCATGTCCAGCAGGCCCTTCAGCTTGCCGCCCGCCAGATCGCCGTCGAGCACCCGGCCCGTGTCGGTCTTCACGCCGGTGCCGACATGAACCGACATGAGACGGATCTGCGCGAAGTTCGTCTCGGCGACCACCGTGCCGGGAGACGGATAGTCCAGTTGATACAGCGAATGGTCCACCAGCGTGGTGCCGGACGAGGTGACGACGTGCAGCGCCCCGTTGCCCGCATCGACCGTGCGGATGTCCATCAGCTTGGACAACTCTTCCAGCGCCTGCGCCCGTTGCTCTTCAAGTGCGCTGGTGTTGCTGTTGGTGACCTTGAGGGCAACGATGCGCGGGTTCAGTTCATGGATGCGCGAGAGCAGATCGTTGACGGAGTCCACGGTCTCCATCGCCTGATTGCTGGCATCGGCGCGCAGGGCCTGAATCTGACCGGACAGCGCCTCCATCTCCTCGGTGAACCGAGCGAGGCTGTCGATCGCCCCCTGCCGCCGCACGGCATCGCTGGAATTGGCGGTCAGCGTCGAGATGGAGGAAAAGATCTTCTCCATCGCCGCGCTGAGGCCGGATTCGGCATGGGATGAGCCGATGAAGCCCTGCAGGCGGTCATGGAACTGCTGCATGATGGAATAGCGGCCGGCATCCGCCCCGGCGGTATAAACCGCCTTCTCCAGAAACTGGTCGGTGACGCGGCGAATCTGACCGATCTTTACGCCCGCAACGTTGCCGCCATAGGCCTGCGCCTCGAATATCACCTGCTCGCGGCTGTAGCCGGGGGTGTTGACGTTCGAGATGTTGTTCGAGACCGACCGCAACGCCGTCTGCGAGGCGGAAATGCCCGAGTAAGCCGTCTGGAGAATGTTGCTCAAGGTCATGCGCCGGCTCCCTTGTCAGCCTTGCCGACCGGCAAAGTTTGCCGGGCCGAACTGGCCGGAGAGGAGATAGCCGCAAGGCTTGCCCGGTGCCGCTTTTCCGCGGATATCCTGCGCTCTGGCCATGTCGATCAGCTTTCTCTTCACACTCATGCAAGGAGATAAGCAAAACCGATGCCAACTTGCGCGGCAGGCCGCGTGTTTCTCTAAAGGAAGACGTTTGCGCAGGGGGATCTGCAACCCGCCTGCGACCCACTGTTCGTTTTATCGGGGCCGCGCCCCTGCCTTCCGAATACCCCGCAGTCGCCCGCAGACGCCCGGCAAAGGCCATTGGCAGGGGTGCCCGCTACTGCCCCAGCGGAGATAGTTTAAAACCTACTGTAGACGGATTTAAACGCGAATTCAGCGATCGAATTAAAATGGGCTGTTTTCAATTTCCAGAAGGTCCGCTCAGGCAGCACCCTCGCCCCATCCTGGCACCCGCCCGTTCAGTGTCGGGCCG
>JAEZBH010000150.1 GCA_023427285.1 Pseudomonadota bacterium | reverse complement strand
ACGCCGCCCGCCTCGACCGCCTGACCCACACGGGCCGCCAGCCGGTCGTTGTCGCCGAAGCGAATCTCGGCGGTCGTGACCGTGTCGTTCTCGTTGATGATGGGTATCGCTCCGGCTTCCACCAGCCGGTTGGCCGTTGCGCGCACGTTCAGGTAACGGCGGCGGTCTTCCAGATCCTGCAACGTCAGCAGCATCTGGGCGGCCTGAATACCGTGGGCGGCAAACGACTCGGTATAGACCTGCGCCAGCTCGATCTGGCCGACGGCGGCGGAGGCCTGCGCGTCTTCAAGGCTGGCCCGTCCGCCCTTGGGCATGTTGAGGCGGCGTGCCCCCAGCGCGATCGCGCCGGAGGAGACCACCAGAATCTGCTGCCCCGCACTGCGGCGCGCCGCCAGTTCGGCCACAAGACCTTCCAGCCACTGCCGCCGCACCGTCCCGTCCGGCGCCACCAGCAGGGACGAGCCGAGCTTGACGACCAGACGGTGGCACTTTGCGGGGGAAAACAGTTCTACAGGGGCGACCATGCGGCTTCCGTTTCTTCAGGGGCGGCTCGGCCAACGGCCTCGATCAGCTGATCCAGCACAGGCGTCAGACCCTGCCCGGTGGGGGCGGAGATCAGATGCACGGGCTTGCCGATCGCCTTGGACAACGCTTGCTGGCGGCGCTTCTGGGCCGCCGGGTCCAGCGTATCGATCTTGGTGAGCGCCACGATCTCCGGCTTGTCCTCAAGCCCTGCGCCATACAGCTCAAGCTCGTTTCGCACGGTGCGGTACGCCTTGGTCGGGCTTTCCGCGTTGCCGTCCACCAGATGCAACAGCACGCGGCAGCGCTCGATGTGACCGAGGAAGCGGTCGCCGATGCCAACGCCTTCCGCCGCGCCCTTGATAAGGCCCGGAATGTCCGCCAGCACGAACTCGCGCGCCTTGTGGCGCACAACGCCAAGCTGCGGCTTCAGCGTCGTGAACGGGTAATCGCCCACCTTCGCCTTGGCGTTGGAGACCGCGTTGATGAAGGTGGACTTGCCAGCATTGGGCAGACCCAGAAGGCCCGCATCCGCAATCAGCTTCAGGCGCAGCCACACCCACATTTCCTCGCCCGGAAAGCCGGGGATGATCTTGCGGGGGGCCTGATTCGTCGAGGTCTTGAAGTGCAGGTTGCCCTTGCCGCCGTCGCCGCCGCGCAGCAGCACGATGCGCTGGCCGGGCTCGGTCAGGTCGGCAATCACATGCTCCTTGTCGTCCGAGAGCACCTGCGTGCCCGCCGGAACCTTCAGGATCATGTCGTCGCCGCCCGCACCCGTGCGGTTGCGGCCCATGCCGTGATGACCGCGCTGGGCGCGGAAATGCTGGGTGTAGCGATAGTCGATCAGCGTATTGAGGCCATCGACGCATTCAATGATGACATCGCCGCCCTTGCCGCCGTCGCCGCCGTCAGGCCCGCCGTACTCGATGAACTTCTCGCGCCGGAACGATACGCAGCCATCGCCGCCATCGCCGGATTTGAGATAGATCTTGCACTGATCCAGAAACTTCATGCCGCGTGCATCTCCACTTGGCCTGCTCTATGGGCGAGCCAGCCCTCCCGCGTCAACGCCACGTTTCGGCAGGGAACGTTGCAATCTCGTGCCAGGCAATGACGCAGCCCTTCATAGGTCTGCTCGAAGCCCAGCTTCTCCAACACCCGGTACGAGGCCGGGTTGTCTATAAAATGGCCCGCGACCACGCGCGGCAGCCTCAGGCCCAGAAAGCCCAGCTCCAGAACGGCGCGCGCGGCCTCGGTCGCATAGCCCCGTCCCCACCAGTCCTTTGCCACCCAGTAGCCCAACTCCCAGTTGCCCGATTCCCAGTCGCCCGATTCCCGGTCACTCGTCTCTTCAGCCCGGAACAGGCCGATGCACCCGGCAACTGCCGTGCCTTTCGCCTCTCGGGTGAGAATCACAAAAGTAGGCTGCGGCTCCGCGCTTTCGAAGCGGGCAATGAAGTCTTCCGCGTCCCCTTGCGTATAGGGATGCGGCACCTGCGCCAGATTGAAAGCAAGATCGCGCTCGGCCAGCGCCGCGGCAATCGCGCTCGCGTCTTCAGGCCAGGGCGGCCGCAACAGCAGCCGTTGGGTACAGATGAACATCGGACTCTCCCGCCGTAGAACGTGGGGAGAGGGAGAAAAAACGCAAAGAGGGAGACGGTGACCCATCTCCCTCTCCGGAATGTCGTATCTGGGTCACCGTCGTGGCGACCCGGACATGTCCATGCGCAGGCCGCGATTTACTCGGCTGCCAGCGGCATCGGCTCGACAGAAACGTACTGCCGACCCAGCTTGCCTTCATGGAACTTCACGGTGCCCTCAACGAGAGCGAAAATGGTGTGGTCCGTGCCGAGGCCAACGTTGTTGCCCGGGTGAACCTTGGTGCCGCGCTGACGGATGATGATGTTGCCACCAACCACGCGCTCACCACCGAACTTCTTGACGCCAAGACGGCGACCAGCGGAATCGCGACCGTTACGCGAGGAGCCGCCTGCTTTTTTATGTGCCATGACTCAGTCTCCTCTGACTTAGCCGATCGCTTTGATCTTGAGTACCGTCAGCTGCTGACGGTGACCAAGCTTGCGCCGGTAGTTGTGACGACGCTTCTTCTTGAAAATGACGACCTTGTCGCCCTTCGTCTGATCGACGATCTCGGCGGTAACCGTGACGCCGGAACCCGACTTCACGTCGGCGCCTTCGCCAACCATCAGAACTTCAGACAGGGTAACAGTCTCACCAGCCTCACCGGCCAGCTTCTCAACCAGGATCTGGTCGTCGGCGGCGACCCGGTACTGCTTACCACCCGTGCGCACCACAGCGTACATGGCTAAAACCTTCTCAATCGTTGGCGGCACAGCAGGACACAAGGCATCCCGGCGCCGATCCTTGGAAGCGCGGAGTTATACTTACCGTTGACTATGAGTCAACCGCTTGTTCACGCCACAACAAAAAGCGGAAGCCGGAGCCTCCTGAATTGCCGTTCCGGTAACAAGCTTCGCGATCCTGTTATCTGCAATTGCCCGGCGCTTCAACGAAAAGCGCCCGGCGTCAGACCTTTTCTGCGGGCAAAAGCGCCTTTGGGGCAAAATCACCCGCAGAATCGGGACAACTTAGTTGGTTCGCTCGGGCCGGAGCTGGTACTGGCCGTTCGAATAGCCGGAAAACATCTGGGGAATCGCCGGATGCAGCACCGGCTCGGGCGAATCGTCCGGCACGAGGTTCTGCTGGCTGACGTAGGCCACATAGGCCTGCTGCTCGTTCTCGGCGAGCAGGTGATAGAAGGGCTGATCCTTGTCGGGCCGCAGGTCTTCGGGAATCGAGAGCCACCACTCGTCAGAGTTGCTGTACTCCGGGTCCACATCGAAGATCACGCCGCGCAGCGGGTAATAGCGGTGCCGCACCACCTGCCCGATACGGAAGGTGGCTGTTCTATCCAAGGCACCGGACCTCGGCCGACGGGTTTCTGTTCCGTACAGTTCCATGCTTGGCATAGGTCATTCCTTTCGAACCGAAGGCCTTTCGAACCGAAGGGCTGGACCCCGGGTTGACCACACCCCTTGCCGCCGACCTTGAGCGGCCTCATTCTCACTCATCTTCTCCTTATGAATATAGGAGCGAAGCGAAGCGGTTTTAAGCCCCACCCCCGGTTCGACCTCCATGCCCGTCCTGCCGCCGGGGCAGCGCATCGCACGCCCGAGGCAACCTCCCGGTCTTCCGCCTCTCGTCCGGCTCAATAGACCTTGTAAAAAAAATCCGGACAGAGATGCATCGGGGGCTTCACAACTGCCGCGCCTTGCCCTATGTACGCGGCTCGCTCAACGGGGCGCGCCGACAAGGCGACGCAACCGGCGGTCCACGGAGAGGTGGCTGAGTGGTCGAAAGCACCGCACTCGAAATGCGGCATACGGGCAACTGTATCGTGGGTTCGAATCCCACCCTCTCCGCCAGACCAGCGCACTCCCCGGCGCGCTGTTGACTGTCGATGGCCGAGCGCTCCCAGAAATAAGCATTCCCAGCCGCTCCACCTGCGCCTCGCATGATGCGGCATGGCGCATGACGTCATCTGCGCCCTCCAAGCATTGAGCCCGTGAGCACAGATCATACCACCGATAGCCGCCCTCGCGGTTGCGGATACGCGCGGGCCTGATCACGAATCACCGTGATCTCAAAATCGCAACCAACGATCGGCCCATTGTTTGACTGCCGTTTGTTTGTGGCTGGTCAACGCGGAAGGGCCCGCGCTGAAGGTCAGCCTGGAAGGCGACGGCAGCCAGCGGCAATCACTCGCGCAGCATTGCGGCATGGGTCGCCAGAAACGAATGAAGATCATTTGGACTTCGCTTCGTCCAGAGCTCGACCTCGTCGGTAACGCGATCTTCCGCCCCATTGGCAATACCGTCATCAAGGGCTGCGAGCGTTGCGGCATAGCCAGGCGGCAGGCCGTAGCCCTCATAGCGTCTGGCCAGCTCCTCAACGGTTAAACGGACGTGACGCACCGCCCGACCGCTCGCCTCCGTAATGGCACGAGCGACATCATCGTAAGAAAGCGTTCGCGGGCCAGTGAGAATGGGTTCGGCACCGCCCAACGCCTCGGACCGGGTGAGCATCGCGGCAGCAACGGCTGCGATGTCCTCGGCATCGATGAAGCCCACCCGGCCGTCGCCAGTTGCCGAGTAGATCGCACCATCCTGACGAATACCATCCAGATGCTGCGTTACAAAGTTCTGCATGAACCAACTTGGGCGCAAGACCGCAAAGTCTTCGCAGTGGGCTGCAAGCCAGGCGTGAACCGCGCCCATCATGGGCCCGCCCTTCGGCAATGAAGACGAGGAAAGAAGCACGAGGCGGCGGTCGGCCGCCTTTTCCAGAAAGGGCCGCATCAGCTCGAGCGGCTCGGCCGTGTCTGTTGGGGCAACCAGATAGACGCCGCCGCGAGCCCCGTCGAGCGCGACTTCGAACGTGGAGGCGTCGCGCCAGTCGAACCTGACGTCCCCGGCGGCACGCGGAGTGCGGGTCGCGGCTCGAACGCTGACACCATTTCCACGAACCTGCCGGACAAGCGCGCTCCCGGTCTTGCGGCCGAGCCACGCCACA
>JAEZBH010000124.1 GCA_023427285.1 Pseudomonadota bacterium | reverse complement strand
CCGATGGATCGATACATTGAAGCAGTGAATGCCGAAGGCCGGATGACGGCAAGCGGCCACGCTGCCCAGACAGAAACGATCGTCAACGGTCTCGTGAATCGGCTGCGAATGATCGATGACATTCGCCGCAATCCCGAAATCATGGACGAAACTGTTGATGTCACCGGGATTATTCTTGGGCTTCCCCGCACTGGTTCCACGATCTTTCACCGACTGCTTGCGAGCGCTCCGGGCATGACTGCCATTCGGTGGTTCGAGCTTCAGAACTACGCCCCGTTTCCCGGCGAGGTGCGTGGCAATCCTGCGAAGCGCCGCGCCTATGCCGAAGCGATAATTGCCGGTTGGCTTCAGGCAGCCCCTGAACTGGAATCGATCCACCCGCTTGAGCCGGATGCACCGGACGAAGAAATCCTCATACTTGGCCAATGGTTCGTGAGCACCATGGTTGAGGGTACCTCCTTCGTGCCGAGTTTTGCCCGCTGGCTGGATGACTATGACCAGTCACAGGGCTTTGAAGATCTGAAACTGGTTCTCAAATATCTGCAGTGGCAAGAACCGTCCCGCCGTGGAAAATCCTGGATCCTGAAAAGTCCATCAAACCTGCCATACGTGGAATTTGCTGCGCGCGCACTTCCTGAAGCTGTTCTGATCATGACGCACCGTGACCCGCTTCAAACGGTGCCCTCGTACATCAGCATGCAGGCGGCCCTCTACAAGTTGAACACTAAATGCACGCCTGAAGAAGTCGGGGCTGTCTGGTTTCCCCGGCTAGCTGAATGGATGAGGCGCTTCCAACTCGCGCGGCAGCGAATTGGCGAAGCCCGATTTATTGACATCGACTACAGCATGGTCAGCCGCGAGCCGCTGGCACAGGCAGAGCGCGTGCTCAAGCGCATGGGCATATCTTTCGATATGGCGAGCGAAGCGATGCTCTCCGAGTTCCTGGCCGGCAACAAGCGCGAGCAAAGACCCATGCATAACTATTCTCTCGATCGGTTCGGCCTGAGCCAGGAGGCAATCCGCAGGGAATTCGCTTCATATCGCGCTCAGTACATTGAGAGAACCTAGAGCGCTGGAATCAAAAAACTAAACAATGGGGAGATGACTAAATGAGTTCCGTGTTGCTATTGCGACGTGATCGTAGGCGTATGTTCTTTTTTGCAGGAGCTTCAGTTGCCAGCTTGGCCTCATGCCAAGTTCTGGCCCAAACTGCCCCTGCTCAGCCGTCCTCTGATGAGGTCTACAACTTAGGCGACATTATCGTCACCGCACAGCGTCGGGCGCAAAATCTTCAAGAGGTACCGATTGCCATTTCGGCGGTTGGAGAGAAGTTTCTCGAGCGCCGCAATATAACAGCGCTTGACCAATTGGGCTCGTTTGCGCCCAACGTGAAAATTGAGCGCGGTTCGACGAACGCAACGGTTACACAGATATCCATTCGCGGCTCAACGACGCTCAATCCAGCAATGACATGGGAACCCGCCGTAGGCTTGTATCTCGATGGCGTCTACCTGGGCAAAGCGCAGGGTGGCTTCTTTGACGTCGCTGACATTGAACGGGTGGAAGTTCTGCGCGGGCCGCAGGGCACCCTCTACGGTCGCAACACCCTGGCCGGTGCCGTTAATATTATTACAGCCAAGCCGACAGGCGAATTGGGCGGCAAAGCCCAGATTTCGGTTGGGAATTATGATTACGGCCAGGTTCGCGCATCTTTGAATCTGCCGAGTTTTGGTGATTTCGCGGTAAAGCTATCAGGCCAGATCACCAAACGTGACGGCATCTACGAGATGGACCCGTCATCGGGCGGCCCTGACGAGGTGGATGATCTCAATAGCAAGAGCTTCCTGGTTCAGGCGCGATGGACCCCAACGGAAGCATTAGTGGTCGATTATGCATTCGATTATTCAAAAATTGACCAGAACACCGCCTATTCCCAGCCCTATGGGTATTATGAGGGAGGCTTCTTCGACCCCAACTCGCCATCTTACTCGGGCATACCCTATGGCGATTACGTCTCCAAGGACTGGCAAAACGAAGGAGCCTACAACTCCAACGCATTCGAGCGCAGCCGCATATACGGCCATAATGTTACAATGGCCTATGATGCGGGTGAGGTCGGAGAACTCAAATCGATCACCGCATGGCGTCATTTGAAGTTCGATGACACCCTTGACCTCGATGGCTCACCTCTTCCGTTGGCGCAGGTGGGGCGTGATTCCACTTACCGCTTCTTCAGCCAGGAAATTCAACTGCAAGGTTCTGCCGGTAATCTTGAATACCTCATCGGCGCATTTTATTCGACCGACCGCGCCGCTGTTGTAAATCCACAAACGTTCTTCTTTGGGGCCAGTGCGTATGACTCGCGCTATAGCGGCCGAACCAAATCCTACGCGGCTTTTTCTCAGGTTGACTGGCAAATGACGCCCGAATTAGCTGTCACCCTGGGGCTGCGCTATACCCATGAGAAAAAGACCATATCGCGCTACTACATCGATTACTCGAACGCCGCCAACAACTTCGGCCACAATATCGATGACATTCGCGGCAGCATCACCCCGGTCGAACTTGCCCCGGATCAGACGCTTTCAGGACCAGACGCCAAATATAATAATTTTTCACCAACAATCGTCCTGAACTACAAACTGAACGATGATATCAACACCTATGTGAAATACGCCAAAGGCTTCAAGTCTGGCGGATTTAATGGCGAGACGGTCGATCCGCGTGAATTGCTCGCCCCCTATGGAGCCGAAAAGGTTGATTCCTATGAAGTCGGCGTGAAATCGCGCCTTTTTGACAATCTTGTCACCTTGAACGTTGCTGGTTTTTGGAACGAGACCAAGGACATGCAGATGTCTGTCTTCACAGCGACCGGGGGAACGGCCTCCAGCGTGCTGAATGCAGGCAAGGCGCGCGTGCGAGGGATTGAGGTGGAGCTGACAGGGCAATTGATGGAAGGGCTGACCCTCGTCAGTTCACTGGCATATAT